>CAZTGJ010000300.1:0-4180 GCA_964613025.1 uncultured Thermoplasmata archaeon
ACATTCATCACTGATTCAATTAAAAGTATACTTATTTAAGTTCCCGACTATAGATTATATTGAAATTGTGAGTGATTGAACATAAGAAGACTCTGTTCTTAAAAACAGGGAGGGGGGAGGAAGCGGGGAGGGGGTGCGGTGGTCGTCGAAATGCTTCAACAAAGATGATCTGGAGGCAAATCAGCGGTTGAGCGAAAGATTAATAACAAATCTCTTGTCTCCATGCATATTGGGTAGTATGACGGTGCGGTTGGGAAAATTCAACCAATTGGCACTCTCATATCCTGACGAGAAGGCGTGACCATGATGAAGGAAAAGATGGGATATTCAGTGAGGATGATCATCATCATCATTCTGCTGTTCACTTTAATACTGACCGGGAGCGGCGAGGAAAGTGCCGGAGAGGAACAGAAGACGGATATGAGTTACATCGGAGGGATCGGTGGGCAGTATAAAGGCCTTGCGCTCGAAGGTGATTATCTCTATGCCACCTGTGTTTCCGGTCTGCGAATCATCGATGTTTCCAGCCCGTCCCAACCTGAAGAAGTCGGCTTTTTAAAAACAGACGGATACGCCAGTTCGGTGGTGGTGGATGGGGATTTTGCGTACGTAGCTGATGATAATAATGGTCTCCTCATCATTGATGTATCCGATCCTTCGGATCTCGTCATTGTCGGTCAATTCCAGTATGAGTCAGGGGATGCAATGGATACCAGGGATGTGGTGGTCCTGGGAAATTTCGCGTATATCGCGGATGGCTCTAAAGGTCTTTCCATAATCAATATTACTGACAAATCATCCCCCGAACTCATAAGCACGTTTGACACAAGTAGAGCATTATCGCTTTCTGTTTCCGGGAACTTCGTGTATCTTGCCGATGAATCCCAGGGTTTACTGATCATTGACATCTCCAACATGTACAAACCAATTCAAACTGGGAAGTATGAAACAGGAGACCAGACCCGTGATGTTGTCGCCATTGGTGATCTTGCCTACGTCGTCGACAGCACAAAGGGATTCTTTGTCATTGACGTTTCCAATAGGTCCGATCCTGTCCTGGAAGGAAAATGTGACATTTTCCGATTCTCCAGGGGTATCTCCATTGATGGGAACTATGCCTATGTTGCTCAGGACAGCTACTTCAAGATCGTCGATATCAGTGATCCGGACCATCCATCAAAGGTCGGGAGCTACGATACATTCGATTGGACCTATGATGCGGTTGCCTCTGGAGAGTATGCGTATGTATCTGATGGGTCGAACGGCATTCTCATTTTCGATGTGAGTGCCCCGGATGCTCCCAGTATCTCGGGTCATTTCGGGTATGAAACGTTCTTCTCAGTCCTATCGGGAGAGCGTGTTCTTGGAACATATTATGATAATGGGGAAAAAGGGATCGTGATCCTATCACTTGAGGACATCAGCAATCCATCTATCGTGAACAGATGTGAGGTACCTGGTGACTATTCGACTATTCGTGATTTTTGTATTGATGGTGAAACCCTCTACCTTCAGAATGATAGTCTCGTGATCATGGATATTTCGGATATTGACCATCCCTCGATCATCAGTGAATTATCCCTGATCGACGATGGGTATTCCATGGCCATTGAGAAGTCGGGTAGCTTCGTCTATGTAACTGTTCAGGAATATGGTACTGATCCATTCGTCGGATTGATGATCATAGATGTAAGTAACAGAGAGAATCCGATAATGAAAGGAAACTGTGATATCGGTTACCTTGGAGAGGATATCGCATTCATTGACAATTATGCTTATGTCATCGACAGATTCGAGGGAATTTTCATCATCGATATATCAGATCCAGATGATCCTCAATTGGTGCATCATTATGATTCCGCATCCGAGATAGGGTATTCATCGGTCATAGAAATTTCGGGAAATTATGCATATCTCAGCACCACGAGCTTTGTGATCCTGGACATCACTGAAAGACTCAACCCTAAAGAAATTGGGGGATATCATGGCTATTCAAGTGCCTGGGACGTTGGGGTCACGGGTACTTATGCCTATTCTACAATCCGGACAACGGTATCATCTGGTGATCTGGGTATACAGTTTTATAATATCAATAATAGATCCAATCCAATCAGTCTCGGATATTATGTACCAGCCGGTGGTGTATCACGAATAATTATTCCGGATGAGCCAATACCTACCCATGTGTATATATCAGGATCGGGTGGGTTCGCGATCCTTCAATTACGTCCGATCGCGTACATCGATGAAGTTACCCCTCAATTAGCCCTGGATAGTGACCTTGTGCGATTGGAAGGGCATGGGACGGGTCATATGGATATACAACGCTACCGATGGAGGAGTGATCTGGATGGAATTCTCTATGAAGGACCGAATTTAGTGGTGGATGTTGGCGATCTCACGATTGGAGATCACACCATCTTTTTCAGTGTGCAAGATACGTCTTCAATATGGAGCAAGGAGGTCTCTGCAACGCTTGAGATCCGAGAGATCTATGCGGATATCGAGACAATCATTCCCATGTACCCTGATGTTGCGTTGAAAGGTGATGAAGTCGAATTCTTCGGAGCCATCAGGAGCAGCTCTGCTGTGGAATACTTTGCATGGACATCAGACATAGACGGGGAAATCTATAATGGTTCTTCCGATCATTTCACTTCGAGTACTCTTTCTCTGGGTACCCACACCATAACATTCTCGGCCAAAAACATAAACGGGGCTTTTGCAGAAAGTCAGGAAGGAATCCTGGTAATTCAGGACATCGAGAGCCGCTTCAAGAGTGCATTCGGAGGATATTTCCGTGATGTTCACATAAGCGAGGAGGATGACCAATTCATGTATATTGGAAGGGGATCGGGATTATATATTTACGATATTTCAATTCCCTCATCTCCTGTGGAAATCGGATATGCATATGCAGGAGGAACCGTACTGCGAGTATGGGTTGCTGGGGATTACGCTTACCTTGCCTGTGAGTATGGAGGTCTGGTCATTATCGATGTGTACGATAAAGCCAATCCGGTGAAGATCAGCCACTTTGATACCGGGAGCAGGATACTGAGTGTAAGGACTTCCGGCAATTTTGCCTATGTGGGCGATAGTTCGGATAGTTTGCTGATCATTGATATTACTGACAGAGCCAGGCCCGTATTGAAGGATCAGCTTAAGACAAATGGATATGGGTACGGTTTGGATATCCTTGACGGCCGTCTTTATCTCGTGACAGGATATGATGCTGAGATCATGATCTTCGATATTGCCAACCCTGCAACGCCTGTTCTTCTGAAAGAGATGGTATTGACTGGAACGCCCTGGGATATCGCCGTGGTTGATACTCTTGCATATATCGCTGACACTGCTCAGGGTCTTTCCATCATTGACATTTCGAATCCAATGGATCCAACGATCATTGGATCAGTTGAGACCAAGGATGCATATGCTGTGACAATCTCAGGGGATATCGCATATGTGGCAGATGGATACGATGGTGTTGCGATCGTGGACATTTCGGACCCCACCCTCCCGGAAGTCAAAAGTCAGTATGATACACTCGGAACCATATACGGGATCGCTCATAAAGAAAATTTAGTATATGCCGCAGTCAGGGATCGTGAAGGATTCATCGTCCTTGATGTTTCAAATACCGAAGACCCCCAACCCATTGATCAATGGAACGCATCCTATCATTTCGATGATATCGAGGTCGTTGGTACTTATGCATTCGGGGCCGCTGGGAGAAATGGGATGTTGGTGGTGGATATCACCGACAGGGATACTCCATTTGTGAGAACATCATATAGTGAATTCAGCCGTGTTTACGATATCGAGATCATAGGAACCACTGCATATCTCGCAGCCGGTTCTGGGGGATTCGGAATCGTGGATATTTCCGATCCCGCCTCACCATTACTTATTGGAGCATGTGACACAAATGGTTCCGCCGAGGCTTTCACTATCGTTGGGGATTACGCATACATTGCTGACCATCACAATGGATTGGTTATTGTTGATATTACTGATCCAGCCGATCCCGTGATCGTGGGGGAGGTGGATACGAAAAGTTATGCATACTCTGTGGATGTCCACGGAGAATACGCCTACATTGCAGGGTATTCAGACGGTCTCTAGAGCCTGCCTGAGAAACATCGCACTTCAACCGTAAAATACTTAACTAGTTTAT
>CAZTGJ010000301.1:0-4165 GCA_964613025.1 uncultured Thermoplasmata archaeon
AAAGTGAGGAATTTTAATCCGCCGAAAGTGGGGAAAATTAACCCGCCATTGACATGGAATGACACTCTGCAATTCCAGGCATTCAATATTCTCGTTGCTGAATAT
Organism: uncultured Thermoplasmata archaeon; assembly: GCA_964613025.1. Classification (GTDB taxonomy): domain Archaea; phylum Thermoplasmatota; class DAOVMN01; order DAOVMN01; family DAOVMN01; genus CAZTGJ01. The sequence continues at coordinate 106 of CAZTGJ010000301.1, forward strand.
CTCTTTCATGCGAAACGGTATCTGATCAGCGAGGACACAATAGTATCGTTCCTTCCTCGGAGTATTATGAAACCCACCTGACCAATAGGAGACACCACAACCATTGTAATAGACACGATATTCCTTGATCTGGCGTAGAATGTACCCGAAATCTCGAAAATCTGCCTGTGTTTTCACCTCGATGATAAATTCATTATACATGTTGTGTTGATAGGTAGAAAAACGGCCCGAGGACACTGGTTTACATTGTACGATGAGATCAAGAAACCCTTTGGTGATCTTAAATTCATTTTCACCTTTTACCATCGGAAACTCGAACGTTTTACATAATTCGAGGCTCTCCGATATCTTCGTTTTCTGAATCATAGTGAATTCTTCAAATAACCGGAATTGTGCTTCTTCATATGATTGGAATTCAGCGGCGGGAAATTCATTCGAAATCATAGTTCGTTCCGTTTCAGACCATTCTTCTACCTTCTTCTTTAATGCCCAATGATAGCGGCTCCAACAAGCCTTTTCTCCAAAATAACCCACAAAAAGTCTCATAAGGATTTCGTCCGTGAGGCTCAACACAATATCATCATGCTCAGTCATCGATCACCACTCCCCCAGGAAGACGATCTTTGTTTTCAGGATCTCCTGCACGCTCCGGACGTGGGAGCAGTTTCTCCGGAAAAAATACCCGGTACACTCACAGACCCATCCCTTGTCGTTCGAGTGCATGACCTCATAATGTTTACCCGGATGGGTTCTTGATGGCACGAACCAGTGTTTCATCATTCCGCACACACCTCACGAGGTATCCGCAGTATCTGAGCCAGTCCTGAATACGGCGGATGAACCGCACTCCTTGAATCACGATTCATGATCGTTCTCATGGTGTTCAAGGATCTTCAGGTAGATCTTTGCTGCCACCTCTGCACTATCGAGCGCGGTCCCCACATCTGAGAAATCATGCTGAATCCCGAAATGATCTACAGCGTTGATGAAACTCGGCCATTTGTACCCGTTCCGTTCATTACTCCAAGGACAGAATGGTGAATCCGCGTTTCCCATGATGGTGGAACACGTGTCAATAAGATTGATTGGCCACCGGTACCCTTTTCCGATCCGTTCCCATGCCTTCTGTCGGAGGAATCCCCGAGTGAATGGAACATGATAGGAAATATTCTGGGTTTTCTTCCAGTCCCCGAGGAAAGCAAGGACAGCCGTAGCAACCTTTTCTGGCGATGGTGCGAGAAGAAAATCGGTCTTCTTTCGGTTTTGGTGGTCCAATGCCCACGAGATATCCGGACCCTGGAACGCTTCTTCCCCGGGCCACACCAGGGAGCTGAACTTTCCGATAATCTTGCGGCCTCGATCGATTCTGACAATACCGATCTCAAGAATTTCATCCTGGGGGAAGTACAATCCCGTTGTCTCGATAGCGATCACACAGATGTCGGTCACGATTACCAGTCCTCCGGAATACCATAGGTTTTGCAATACCACTTCCAGAATCGACTCGGCTGGTTGGATTGCACCTGCTCTTCTGGCCAACGAATGCGAAGCTCCATCTCACAATTCAGGATCCCAACCTTCGTGCCGATTCTGTCCTGTCTCAAATGCTTCATGAGAAACTCCGCCTCGGCGGTACGCCGTGGATAGCGAAGAGCATACCCGGAAATTTGTGCAATCACGACCTCATCATCAATCGAGATGTCCAGGAAGGTTCCCGACAACTCCTGCCAGGGGTCAAGCTGGATCCCTCTCAAGGTTTCCGCCCCCCGGACCGTTTCTTGATCTCCTTACACAGCAGCGTGCGAAGCAGACTGCTCAGATTGATGCAATTCTCTTTTACCCAGTGGACTTGTTTTGACCACAGCAGCACGTTTTTTCGTTCTAAAACGTCATCATGAGGAAATACGGGTACTTCGTTCATGAAGTAAGTGATATCTGGTTCCCGTATTTAACCACATACTGGCTGAACACAAGTTCACAGGTTCACGTGTTCAGAGGTTCGCGTGTACCAAAGTTCACGTGTTCGCTGGTTCACAAGTTCGCGTGTTCACAGGTTCGCGTGTTCACAGATGGGGACCACTACACATTCGACAGATCAAATTAGAAGGGAAGGTAGCTGGATACCACTCTGAATTTCTGGCATCCAGATATAATACCTGATTGCCTACAATCCAAATTGCGGTATAGCAGCTAAATACGCCTCTCTGAGCTTCTCCGGAGGAATGTGGTGGTAGATGTCCACTGCGTCCTTCCTGGCGTCTCCACGGAGCTCCTGGACGTACTCTCGATTCATTCCGCTCTCAAGAAGATAGGTGGTGAAACAATGCCTGAGGTTGTGGGGGCTGAAATGATCAGCGTTCGAATCCGAGGTTGCATCAAACTGTCCACCTGATTTTGCCCACTTTGTGACCGCGTCGTACACTCCCTTCCTCCGGAGTCGTTGCCCGGCCCTTCCGATGAAGAGGGCCTGGCATCCTTTCGAATTGTACCAGGATTCCCTGACCCGAAGCCAATATTTCAGCACCCTGGCACATTCGCTATCAAAGTAGACCTTGAGATTCGTCCGCTTCCGCTTTGGCTTCAGCGTGATCGAATACTCGATCCAGTCAATGTCGTCAAGATCGATGGTGATGAGCTCGTTCCGTCGAATCCCTGTTTTCACAAAGAGCGTGGAAATGGCTTTATCCCGGGGATTGAAGATCCGCTCAAGGTAGGAGGACATTTCCTGGGGAGATATGGTTTTCCTCCGGGATCCGGCACCATCCTCCAGCTTGAATTTTCTCAGGTATCGACGCCTGATCGATGGAACGATGTTCGATGAGATCCGCTCCTGGAACAGCAGGAAATCATAGAAGGAATTGATGGAGGCGAAATAATTCTCTAGGGTTCGGGCTTTGTACTCCTTCTCATCCCGAAGATACGAGATGAAGCTGATGAGGTCGTTCTTTCGCACCTTTTCGAAGGTCACACCCCGTTGTTTGAGGAATGAGGTATACAACTTCAAACAGTAGAGGTAGGAGTAGATTGTCATCTCTCCAAGCCCCTGCACCTTTAGATCCGCCCTATACTCATCCAGTATTGCCTGATAGTTATAGGTCATTCGATCCACTTCCACCCTCTCGTATCTGTTTTAATGATGCCAAAATCTGTGAGAAGTTCAATCTGGTGATTGACGGCGCTGACAAGATCCTGCTCAGTCGGTTTTATCTTCAGGGTAGGAAGCAACTCATTGTAGTCCAACCGTTTTCTCTGCCGGAGAATTTTAACCAAGTCCACACTCATCTTGCGGAGACCCGCCTTTGCAGGATTAATGAACGGTTGAGATCTGAGATTCTTCAGTTCCCGGTCCAGGACGTCGTAGGCCATGGTCTTAATCTCCAGGTCCTTGCGGAGCATCTCATTCTCCCGCTCCATTTGGCGATTCCGATCAATGAGTTCCTTGCGCGTGTGCCGAGGCCCTTCACCGTTTTGAATCATGGATTCCTCAACGCGCTCGATGATGAATTTCGAAAAAGACTGATTATGCGCTTTAGCAACGGCTTTCCACTCTTCCTTCATTTCTAAAGTCGGCAGGTAGACGTTCATCGTTCGAGAATTAATTGAGGCTTCCTTTTTCGGGCGCCCGGGCTTCCCTGGTTTTTCCGTTAGGACCATTTTTCATCCCTCAAACGTTAAAACGCACATGTAGAATATATACTTTAGGGTTAAATATGGCGCCGAGAGGGAGATTCGAACTCCCGAGGGGCAGAACCCCACCAGATTTCCAGTCTGGCGCCTTTCCTGGCTGGGCTATCTCGGCATATAAATGAAAAAAATGCGGAACAGGTCGCTCCGAATCCGCAGTTGCTAGTTTTTGTATTTGAATTTTCTTACTCCCCGCACTGGAGGTTGGAGGGGGGGGTGGGACAAAGCGAAACAAACACAATACGAAATAACTGAAGAACCGAAGGAAGGGGTGGGGGGAGGAAACGTTTATTTAAAATGAGGATCCCCATACCATTACTCCTCCGATCTGAAAGAATAATGAGACTGGGCCGCCTTCTCCGTAGAGTACAGCACC
>CAZTGJ010000302.1:0-4151 GCA_964613025.1 uncultured Thermoplasmata archaeon
ATCCCGGCAGCCGCACTCATATTTTTCATTTTATGAAAAATTGAAGAAGGCTGATGATTCACGAACGATTGTTCATTCCATAAGGAATTCACAATTAGTGAGGTGTGGAATATGAACAAGGCGGAGCCGCGTTCATCCACATCCCGTTTCCCTGGAGGCTTTTTTTATCGGAATGAAAATCGACACCGAAGGTGGAGGTTAAATGGAGGAGCGAGAAAAGGGTCCCCCGGCAGCCGCACTCACATTTTTCAATATCCGCCCGCTGCGGCACACCATTTCACTCCTTTTCGTCGTCACCCACCCCCACTGCCATGGCCAACGCCCACAGTGTCACTCCGCTCCCCTGCCCCCCACCCCCCCTGCCATGGTCAACGCCCACAATTTCATTTCATTCCCCCACCCGCCCCCACCACCACCGCTTCCCTCCATCAATAATAGTAGAAACTCCATTCCCTGTAACCAATACGATACGACTACAATAACCACGACTCCCACGACAATAACGACGAAACGTTCCTGGGGGGAAGGGGGGTGCAGGAAAGGCGGGTCAATGGTAACACTCGCAGACAGCGCGATTACTACCATCACTCTACCACGATTTTATTAATTCGTTTCCTGATTTTATCCATCACTTGCTGGAATGATGGAGGGGTTCCAATGAGATATCGCATTTCAGGATTCCAGATTTTTTCATATTGTTCACACTTCCTAATGAACGTTTCAGCATCAAACTTCAACCCATAATATTCTAGTTTCTTATCAAGAATTATAGTTGGGATCCTGATGTTTCGGGCAGATAAAAAGTAGAAATCGTATACATCTCTCGCTTTATCCCGTGTGAGTATTGCCCTAACCTTCTCCGCCGCAATTTCATCCCTGTGCATTATCTCAAGTACATACGGAATGATATCTGAATACAGCGGCGTAATCTCCTTCCGATCTGTTGGCATGAGGATTGCTTCCCTTTTACTCACTTCCACCCTAAGGGTAGATAAGCTTCTCAGTCCCTGATATAATGGTCCCTGGATTTTCATCCTGAAACCCATACTTCTTTCATCCTCACGTTCGTCATCGATTTCCATCGGATAATTGTATGCGGAAAAAACTCCCCGCGTGATTTCCTTGAGACGCTCTCTGGACAATTCCCCTCTTGCAGTGAAGTCAAGGTCCTCACTGAACCTCGTAATGATCCCTGTCTTCTGCAATGCTGTTCCACCTTTGAAAGCGATCATTCCTGAACTATTCCTTGACAGTGCACTGAGAACGATATGCTGCAAGTAGTCTTTTTCCACCTGACCGAGACTGAAGCCGGTCACACCTTTGTATTTCAATAATTCATCTCTGTTCATTTCATCACCGTTTTCATTTCCTTACATCACTCAATCCATCGCGGATTTATTTTTCCCTGAATTTATTCTAATACCGAATTTACTATTACACGCCACACAGGATCGTACGTTCCCCGCTTCGGTTTCAGTGGATCAAGCGGAACATATGTTTCTGTTAGGGAACCGAAATCCGAGGGCTCACAATACATCCCCTGGGCAGACATCATGTATCCAAGACGTTTCATCAAGGATTGTTTGCCAATGATTCTCCCATAGTTTATCAGCTTATCTCTCTCCACACCGGTTGATATTGCATTGATCACTTCATCGATTGGTACCCGCCCCCAATAAAGGAGTCCATCGATGATTGTTCGTTCTTTATCTGCGATCAACGCGATCTTTCCCTCTAGCTTCACCTTATCCATGCCAAAGATCCACGATGGTTTCGTCTTGATGAATGACAATTCATATTTTCCGGATTCCAGTTCAAGTTGGATTTTACCCGAGTATACAGTGTTTACGACATCAATGATCCTCGGCATCTGGGTGGTGGTACCATGATATTCCAATGCCGACCAGAGAGAGACATAGGAAGGGAAGGACAGACCTGATGCGACACAAAGGGGATGCGCTTCAGGCAGGCAATACCGCCCTCTCAAGATGCGCACGATTGTTTTATCCTTCACCAATCTGCTTAACTTGACTGAGGCATATTCAGGATCCTTCCCAATCAGAGCTGCAAATTGCTGTCGTGTGAATACGGCAGACTGCAGTGAACCAAGAAGTTTTACTAACGTTAAATGATTCATCAAACCATCATGAGCATTCCTAGGATATATGTTTTTTGTTGGCAATAGTTTATTAAATCTGCAATGTATTAATAATAAAGCACAGTTAACCTTTGCATCCCATTTCCTCTTCTACCCGCATCGTCACTCCGTTCCACTATGTTCCGCTGCCACTCCCCCTTCCTTTTATCAACGCCCGTATCGTCACTTCATTTCACTCCGTTCCGCTGCCACTCCCCCTTCCCTTTATCAACGCCCGTATCGTCACTCCATTGCATTCCGTTCCGCTCCCCCACCCCACCCCAAGCGCCTCCATCTGCAAATTATATGTTCCAGTCCACATTTAAAATCGGTTACGACTACTATTACAGCGATTACGACTACTACAACTACGAATACGAACCGGGGTGCGGGGGGCAACGGGATAACTACGACAATGACGAAACAATCCTGGTGGGAAGGGGGGTGCAGGTGGAGACGGGAAAGCACTGCAGAATGAGCTCTAAAGTGAGGGAAATCCTGATGAGAGGACCATTGAGATATTTAGGGGAAATCAATGATGATTGGATTATTAGGATAATCAAATATATTGAAAAATCACTTATTAGCATAATAAGATATATCAAAAAATGGATTATTCGTCTATCTGAATAGAAAAATATATAAAATCTTTATGTTTTCAGGATGTATGGATTCCAAAATCATGGCAATGTTCAATCCCTGGTGGACCACCGGGAAGGTAAAAACAGACCTTCTCGAGGAATATCGCAGGCCATTATTCGATGAGCTCAAGGAGTTTCTCGAGGACAGACAGATCATTCTCCTCTACGGCCTGCGTAGGGTCGGGAAAACCACATTGATGTATCAACTCGTGGATCATCTTCTGACCAAAGGAATTCAGTCGGATGTGATACTGTATTTCTCATTTGATGAGTCATCCGGGGATATCAGGGACGTGTTGAAAAGTTTCGAGGCAAAGGTCCTGAGAAAACCCTTCGAAGAGTTACAACGAGTGTACATATTCTTTGACGAGATCCAGAAAGTGGATGACTGGGATAATAAACTGAAAATATTTTACGACTTGCATCCAAATCTGAAATTCTTCATCTGTGGTTCAGCATCTCTGAATCTCAGAAAGCGCGGGGGGGAGAATCTAGCTGGAAGAACGTATATGTTCCATCTTGAGCCCCTCTCATTCAGGGAATATCTGTACCTTAGGGATGTGGAAGTGAAGATTGAGAATTGGGAATTGCATACTGAACGTATCATGCCCTATTTCTGGGATTATGTCAGAAAAGGTGGTTTTCCTGAACTCATGACCAATGATTCGGAAACGAAGGTCCGTGAATATGTACGTCACAATGTTATCGACCGGATAATGCATATCGACATTCCATCAGAGTTTGGTTTGCATGATACTGAATTACTGACATTTCTTGTGGAATGGATCTGTAGAGATCCCGGGATGATCATCAATGTTGACTCCCTGGCAAAGCAGCTCGGGAGGAATCGGCTCACGATCAGGAATTATCTTTCCTATCTTCAGTACGCTTTGCTGATACGCTTTGTGAAGAACCTTCGACCAAATTTCCTTTCCACATCCAGAAAAATGAAGAAGGCGTATCCATCCAGTACCGGTTTTCCATACGCTTTTTTCAATGAGGTCGATGAAGGGAAGATCCTTGAAAATTTTATTGTCCAGGCACTCCATGCGGCCCACTATTACAGAAACAAGGGTGATGAGATTGATTTTATCATCATCAATGAAAATGATCGGATCCCTCTGGAGGTGAAATCCGGTGATCTGCAGTTAGGTAAGTTCATAAAGAACCTCAGAAAATTGGGATTGAAATTTGGGGTAATTGCTACAATGAACAAATTTGACGAGATCAGCCAAGATGATGTTATCGTGAAAATCGTCCCGGCTTGGGCATTGGCTCTTTTCCCTGAGGAATTATTGAAACGATGATCACATCAATCTTCCTCTCTGGGATCCCCCTGCCTTCCAACATCACCCACAGCGTCACTCCTCATC
>CAZTGJ010000303.1:0-4106 GCA_964613025.1 uncultured Thermoplasmata archaeon
AATTTCAAGGAGAGAAATGACGGAATTGTATTTTTGCAGATTCCTACAAGCTACAGACAACAGATTTAAATAACTTGCAGAATACCGGATATCCTTATCCGTAAGGGTTAATCCATGAAGAGATTTTTCGCAATTGCCAGTATTTCGCTGCTCATATTAACAATCACGTTTTTGATCATTGCGAACAGATATGTTACAAATCTTCACCCTCCTTCGGATGAAAATGTAGAGTATTCCGATCTTGCAGTGGATGAGAATGGAACGGTCCATATGATCATCGTTATTCGATACGGAGAGACCGGCAGCCAGCGAAATGATGATGTCTTTTACCAAGCCATTGACCAGAAGGGGATGAAAATCAACGAGCGAATTCTCCTGCGATCAAATAGGAAGAATTCCCAAGATTATTCATCTTTTCCAAAAATACTGTACATGAATAATTCTCTGCTCATCTTCTGGAATTACCATTCCAATGAAGGAGAACGGATCGAATATTTGATCAGTATCGACCATGGAACCACCTGGTCCAGGCCAATAACTATTCTTCCTGAAGGATACCTTCCAAGGATCTATGATATCTCAACAAACGGTACTGACGTTTTTATGACGTTCACCCATGAGAATCCGCAACCATTGTTGGAAAAAGGGGAGGTCTATTTTCTCTGCAGCAGAGGGGGATTGCGCAATTGGTCAGATCCAATATTGCTGAGTAACCATGACTCCTATTCCTCATTTGGACCAAGAATCTCGGTACGTGGAGAAATGATCATCGTTACCTGGAACGATGGCATCGAGTCCGACAGATATACATATGGAACTGGAATCATACATCGTATTATTATCATACCCTCATGAGATACAGCAACAACAGTGGAAAGAACTGGTCATCTCAAAAATTCCTCTTTAAAACAAGTGGTGGCAGCCTTGCTATCCCGATCCTGGACAGCGAAGGAACAGTACATATTTTCCATAAAGGTACACTTGAACGAAACAATGACACGGTCTACTTACGAAAATTCAGCTCATCGGGTAGTGAAATTCAGGACCCGGTTGAAGTCTTTCCGAGCACAATGGAAACAAGACTGTATGAGGTCACATTGAACGAGAGTTTCCGGATCGTTGCATCAGAGAACAAGGAAATTGGGGGAGGAAAGCAATTAACCATATACGATGTATCTAATTCTGGGGAGACCCTCAGAAATCAATCTTATGCTTCGGAAAATTGGTATTTCAATAAGATAATTTCCATAACCTGCACTAGTGGTTGGGTCCATATCGTGTGGATCAACAGACTAGAACTGAATCGCGACTGGGCAATAAAGGAACTCATGTTTCTTTCCATATACCCCAACGGAACAGCGGAAGTAAAGAAAAGTCTGACCCCCAGTGAGAAACCTTCGTTCACTGAAGACATCTATGAAATGAGAAACCAATTGGGGCAGATCTACATCGTACTCTGCTGCATTTCACTGGCGTCCTTTGCACTATTTTGTATAACCCAAGAGACGAAGCCTCTCCCTAATGGCACTCAGCAACCCGGAATCACCGAAAAACTGAATTCCAATCGATTTCACAGGATACAGCTTCTGGTAATCGGAGTGTTCGTTTCATTGTGGTTAATTGCAAAATTAGATTTCTTATTTATCTTCTGGGTCTTTCTTATGGTAGAGCCCATGATTATCACTGAGGAGATTCTATTCTATAATCCGAAATTTGCCAAATCTCGTCTCCTTCATATTATACCCCTTGTGTGGATTCTGATGGTATTCGGCCTGGTTAGCGACCTCTACTACAGGGAGGGGATAGAATCGATGCTGGCTGTATTTTGTCTTATTCCGTTCCTATTTCCACTATTACTCCTCACCCTTCCAATGATGGCTCATTCGAGAATTTCTCAACTTGGGGAGATAACTTCGACACAATCACTGCGGTTAAAAAATATCTATTATGTTCGGATGATATATCTCGTGGTGATATGGATACTGATCTGCTTTCTTCTTGCCCTCATACTAGCCGCAGGGGTAGATTAATACTGGACAACCGGGTCCGTGTGACGATCTCAATAATATCGTCATTCCTCATTGTTCAAGGCTCTACTCTCAAGGAAACTGAAACTAGAAAATCATCCGTTTCTCAATCCCCTCCATATATCATCACTTCCCCTTCACCTCTCACTGCCCCTCCACTCCCCCTATACTATTCAAACGTTTAAAATTCATTGATATAATCAAAATTCAGTTCCAATAGTGTTAAAATATCAATAGGAATCCTTACCAAAAGTTTCATAAAAGAGCTCTAGGGCTTTTATTTCACCAAAAAAGGATGATATCCATGCCTGGAACCCAGAAGAACATCAAACGAATGTACACTTATATCCTGATCGTACTGATCAGCGCTTCGCTCGTTGGTACCGGCGGAATCAATACTGCAGCTTCGACCAGCGACCCGATTCTCGATGCGACACCAGATGGAAAGGGTGACGATTTCACTCACGGAGTGGTCTTAGAACTCTTTGTGACCACCTCGTGCGGATTCTGTCCCTCTGCAGAGGCAGTGGCACGTCAGCTCAACAGTGAGTACGGGCAGAACTTCATGTTTGTGACCATGGTAATCGATGTCAATGACAAGGCTGATGAACGCAGCGATGACTACCAGGTCAATTTTATTCCGGACGGTGTCTTCGACGGTGGCTACCGCAGAGAGGTGGGAGGCCAGGACGATACCTCGGTCTACGAGGGACATATCGAGGACTGTGGTGATCGTGATGTTCCGGACATCGACCTCTCGGTTGAGATGAAAGACAACGAGGACGGCACCATGGATGTCAGCTATTCAGCTACGTACAACGACATGTATCCCTTTTACGATGCACATCTCAGGGTTTATATCGTCGAACGGAACTCACGGTATCCCGATGTGGATGATCATTCCATACCCTACGGTTTCATCGACTACGCCTTTGACGAGGACGTGCGATTGGCCGCTCAGGTGGAGATGACCGATACCGCCACCTGGAGGTATGATGATTACGAGAATGCCACCCTCTCCAACTTCGTGGTGATTGCTACACTATTCGATAAAACCACTGGTGTAGAGCGATACGCAGTTCAATCTGCCACAACAGAAACTACCAACATTCTCATTTCCGAGGTTCTCTGGACCCCGGAAGAGCCAAGCAACGATGATGACATGACCATCACTGCCAATGTTTCGGGTGAAGTAAGCGAGGTTGAGCTGGAATACTCAATCTGCACCGAGGGAACCTGTGGGGTTCCAGATACAGTTCCCATGGAGATCACTGAGGGAACTATCTATTCAGTCACTGTTGGGGATTTCAGGGACATCGACGAATCCATACATTTCCGGATCATTTCCCGGGATTCCGGAGGTAACGAGGTCCAATCCCGGATGTATGATGTGGAATTCGGCGAGGGTTCTGCCAGTGAGGAGAACGGGATATTTTCCGGAGACACCACTATCATGGCGTCCGGGGGTATGGCTGTTGTGCTTGCTGTGGTGCTCGTGGGTCTCTACATCAAGAACAAGAGTGCGAGGCAGGAGCTCCTGGAGCTAAAGCAGCAGTTGGAAGAAGCAGATGTGGCGGATGAAGAAGTGTGATAATTCGGTTTGGTAATAATTCAGGTTGCTTAAAAGTGGCTCGTGTAGTAAATGGGTCCGAAGGGATTCCCACGGAACCTTTTCAGAGACCTCAGATTCTCAAATGATACATTTGAAATCATTAGCAAAAGCTTCCATGGAAAAACAACCACCCATGTGGGTGGTTAAGCTCACTCGCTCAGCTCGTTCGCATGATGTTGTTGTGAATCTTATCTGTCTCACATTCAAACTACTTCGTTGTTTGAAGTGGGCCCGAAGGGATTTGAACCGCATTGGGTATGGGTCCAAATTATAACATATAAAATTTGTGTATTGTTAGGGCTTAATATTCAAGTGTAAATTACTCATTTAGTATATAAAAGAGGTTTGGAAAATTTCCATCAATTTTCAATAATAAATCATTCCCTTTTTCTTATTTGAAATTGCCCACAAAGGGCACAATCCAGTTTTCTAGTGATTTGAGCATTTTGAAGTGACTTGAGCCTTCA
>CAZTGJ010000304.1:0-4106 GCA_964613025.1 uncultured Thermoplasmata archaeon
AAAAGGCTTCCAATTCATTCAGGAGTGTATTCGCTTTATCGAAACCTGGCTTATACTTCCAAGCAGTATTTGGATCATTTGTGATGTAATCTCCAGTTTCAATATCTATCATCTGATGGGATCGTAGTTTGGCCAATTTTGCATTCTCTATCGCTTTGGGAATGTCATTATTGTCCCTCCAGTATTCTGCAAGGAAAAGGTGGATATCTGCTTGCTGGATGATGTGATTGAATCGTTGTGAAATTTCCAGGGCCTCACGACTGAGTTTATGCGCCTCATCATAATGTTTCTTGTAAAAGTGAAATCTCGCAACATCCAGTAAAATGAAGCCTTCATCAATACAACAATTAATTCCAGCTTTCCTCAATCTCGGTACCAATGAGTTTTGGACCCAATCAGAATTCTTATGAGAATAACTTACAAACACATCATATTCAAAATCACCTGTAGCGTTGGAAGAATTATAGGTTATTTCATTATCATGAGTTCGATAATTATTCATCACTGGTCTCCTGATATTCCATATAATAGAACAAGTATTATTTAAATAATTGCTGGTTAGATCAAGAGAATGATGCTCAATTTACCGGACAATTAGTGAGTTTAGAGAAAACCGACTAATTATTATCTTATGGTGTCATATAAAACTGGTTCATACAGCCAATGAAAAGATTCTCACTTATGCAATCACTATTTGTTTGATTTGGACACCACAGGTGTCCACACTTCGATTGAATTCATCAGAATGAAATAAGAAGTAATTTTCTTTTTGCGCAGGAGTGAGCAACCGGAGGTTGTGAGGTGCGGTTGAGCCGAAGGCTCGATGAGCTTTCTTTTATAAAAAGAAAAGATGCGGAGGGAGGGATTCAACCGGACCCTTTACTCCGATCGAATACCTACAATCCGTTGGGATTGTATCATTCTCAGTACCAAAGCCTCCAGGGAAATTCCAGTATTACGAATCCCCATCCTTGCACATCTTTTTCCTTTGGGAAAATGAAAGTGCGGAGGGAGGGATTCGAACCCTCGGACCCCTGAGAGACGAGGCCCTCAACCTCGCGCCATTGGCCAGGCTAGGCTACCTCCGCACAAAAAATTGTGTTTATTTGAGTCTACTTGAGCTTGCCGACTCCTTCAATGAAATCATTAAGCTTTTTGTTGAGAATATCCATGGTGTACTTCATGACAACTTCCGGGGTGAAGGAGGAATCGGTCTCAAATGACATGAGGAATGAGGTGTCATCGTATTCAACCTCAATGGTACCTTTCTCACAGACCTCAACACATGCCATACAAAGGTTGCAGGCTTCCAGGTCAACGACCTCAATTGTTTTCTTCTTCTTGTCCCATGCGAGAACTCCCTTTGGGCAGGCCTGGACACAATCATTGCAATCTTCCATCTTCTTTTTCTTGATGGTGATCTTGGGATAGTATTGGAATCCCACTGCCTGGGCCGCCTGCCATTTTGCATGCTGGCGTCCTGTCCCCAGTTCGGCTGTCGCATACACGAGCAGGGCCTGAGCCTTATCCAGTTTCACGATAGGGATAAGATCATCCGAGATCCGGTACGCATCGTTGTTGACGGGTTCCAGATCCCCGGAATATACGGTGCATGGACCCCTCTTGTTGATCGCATACATAATCGTGCATGTCGGGCATCCTTCGCCACCGCAAGAGCACTCACTTCTCTTTTTGAAAAGGGTGAGATCTGTTGCAATGGGGATCATGGCCAATCGGTGAGAGATCATCTCATCGAAGATCGGAGAGGTACTCTCGTATTCGACTTCCTTGTCATCTTCCATGGCACTGCCAAGTGACCCGTGGTGAAAATCGACGTTGTGGATCGCCATCTTCGGTACATCGGCGATGATGGTCCTTCGCAACATGTTCATGAACACGTGATTGGTACCCTTGACCAGGATCCTGATCTTGCTATCCGTTAGCTCACGGACCTCCACTTCGATTCCCATTTATACACGTCTCCCTCGTTTTCCACCTTTCTTCTTGGTACCGTCATGTGGGATAGGGGTTACATCCTCGATCCTCCCAATTCGAATGCCCGCCCGGGCAAGTGCTCTGATGGCAGCCTGTGCCCCGTGTCCCGGCATATGGGATCGATTTCCGCCAGGGGCTCTGACCTTAACGATGAGATGAGTGACCCCTTTTTCCCTGATCTTGTTTGCCACAGAGTTCGCTGCAGACATAGCTGCATAGGGTGAGGATTCATCCTTGGCAGATTTTACAACCATTCCACCTGAGCACTTGGCCATTGTCTCGGCGCCTGTGATATCGGTAACGGTAATGATGATGTTGTTAAATGATGCGTATATATGTGCTATACCTATCTTATCCATATGATCACCTCCGTCCCGGTCTTCGGGCTCCTCCCGTGGTTGGTCGTCCGCTGCGTGGTTTCGATCCACCGCCTCTCTGTTGCCTTCTGCCACCCCTGCCGAATTGTGGTGGTTCTTCAGTCTTTACCTCTCCTCTGAAAACGCGCATTTTTTCCTCAAATGCTTCCATGTCAGGTCTCTCCGGGTGGAGATCGTTGTTCATAGGTGAGGTTTCGTTGTAGGTTACTTGGTTTTCCTCCCCGGCTTTCACGAAATAGCTGGGGATAGTAACCTTCTTACCGGATATACTGATATGACCGTGTACAATGAACTGCCTGGCCTGCTTGGGTGTGTTGGATAGACCTTTGAGATACACAATGGTTTGAAGGCGACGGGCAAGCATCACGTCAAGGGTGAGGCCGAGGATATCATCCATCCTCTGCTCTCCATCTCCGTGAATGAAGCCTAGGCTCTGCATTCTCTGGAAGAGATGCGCCTTCTCAAGCTGGGCCTGCTTATCATCTGCGGGCTTACCCTGCAGATACCTGACCTGTCCGCGGATTCCTTTCAACTGGGTCTTAACCTTCCATACCTCACGCTTGTTCTTGAGGCCGTATTTCCTGCAGATATTGTTTTCTTCCTTTATCCTGTCACCCTGCCAGGGATGGGATGGAGTTTCAACAGTCTTCCTACTGAATTTTGGATCTCCCATATCACTGCCTCCTTACCTCTTTTTCCTGGTGACACCCACAGCCAATCCGGTTCTTCCATTTGATCTGGTTCGCTGTCCGCGTGACTTCTTTCCTGTTTCATGGCGGATCCCGCGATAGCACCTGATCTTCTTGAGACGGTTGATGTCGTCCCGGAATTGGAGATTGAGTTCCGTGGAGTACAAGTGGATGTCTGCTCCTGTTTCGTAATCATGGCGTCGGTTCAGCATCCAGGGGGGAACTCGGTCCGGAATCTCCTTGACAAGTTCGGCAAGTTGCTCGATCTCCTTGTCGGAGAGGTCTCCAATTTTCTTGGAGGTGGGAATTTTTGCCGCACGTGCGATCCGTGCCGCCACCCTGATACCTATACCCTTTATGTGAGAAAGGCCATAATTTACTTTGAAGTTACCGTCGATATTGGTATCAGCGATTCTCACAATATATTGAAATTCATCATTCGTATCTTCTGGCAAAATGTCTCCTCCGGTATTCTTGAGTAGACTTGGGGTGCCTCTCACAATTAAATATATATATATTGTTTCTGGAGGGTAAGAAACTGTAATAGAGAAGAATAGCACTGCCATATGGAGTATACCGCCCATAGTGTCATTTCATTCCATTCAATTCCCCTCCCCCCCACCCGCCCTCTCCATTACCTCGTAATTATTCCCATAGTGTCATTTCATTCCACTATCCCCCACCCACCCCTCCACCACACCATGAATCCCACAATGTTATTGCATTCAACCGGAACTCAAACAAGTTGCCACTCATCCCCGTCGTTTCCGCATGCCACATCGTCAATCCGTGTAAATCTATCCTTCACAACCAATAAACCGACCAATTCCTATCAAAGAGGGGGGCAGGGGTGGGGAAGTGACGGCAAAGGGGGAAAGGAATGGTAGAAGAAGAGAAGATGATGGGAGTAAGCTTGTGGATAGAAATGGTGGTAAGGTGGGTAGGGGAAAGGGAGGAGTGAGGGTGAAAATAGGAGAAAAGGTGCATTTAGAAGTATTACCGCCAACAAGCGTTGCGGCCATTTTCACCCTTGAGATATGAAGAG
>CAZTGJ010000305.1:0-4006 GCA_964613025.1 uncultured Thermoplasmata archaeon
CAATCCTTTATTCTCAATGAGATAAATTGCATGAGATTCAAATCTCATGGCTACAAAGATAGGATTCAGATAATTTTTAATACATAGTGAATCCCTTCAGCCCTACTGATAGCATGACCATTTGCACTCAATGTGGAAAAACGCTTCCTAATGGAGCCAAGTTCTGTATGGAATGCGGCGCGAAGATCAATGGGTCCCCTGGAGCGGATATTCATGACGTGGTCGCCCACCGATCCGAAATAAGTCAGTCCGCTGATTCGGGTGGTGCAAAGATGCATGATGTGGTCGTCCAGAAATCCAGAATCAGTCAAGAAGCTAAGGGTTCGGGAGACAGCAGAATGCACCATGTGAGCGGGAACAATTCCCAGTTTGGACAGGCATCGGTGGGGAGTATCCACATTGGTGGCGATAAGAGAAGCTGCACTATTTGTGGGAATTACATTTCTTCTGATAACCGAAGTCTAGTTTGCATGGAATGCGGGAGCCATTTTTGCGAGACCTGCGAAACATTCTTTCGAACTGAACGGAAGCGGGGAGAGATCCCTCTCTGCCAGGAGTGTTTTGGAAATACGCAAATACTTCAGGAGCAGGAACAACTCAGGAAGCAGCAAGAAGAGGAACGTAGACAGAAGGAATTAGCTGCACGACAGCCCCAAGCGGGACAGGTATGGACCTCACCATCCAGTATCGAGTTTGTTTTCATCCCTGCGGGAACCTTTCTCATGGGCTCCGCAGAACTGGACAATGCGATCCCGCACCAGGTGACCCTCTCGAAACCCTTCTACCTGGGGAAGTATCAAGTGACCCAGCGGGAATGGGCTATGGTCATGGGGCACAATCCCTCAGAATTCAAGGGAGACACCAGACCGGTGGAAACCATCTCATGGAACGATTGCCAAGAGTTCATCAGGAAACTCAATGCCAGGGAGGGGGTGAATAAATATCGCCTGCCTACGGAGGCGGAATGGGAGTATGCCTGCCGGGCTGGTTCGAGAGCGCGGTTCTGCTTCGGCGACGGGGACCATATCCTTCCGCAGTATGCATGGTTTGGTGATAATGCAGGTGACGAGACCCATCCTGTCGGTAAGTTGAACCCGAATGACTGGGGACTATATGATATGCACGGGAATGTCTGGGAATGGTGTTATGATTGGTATGGGGGCTATCCCGCTCGTTCCGTGACAGATCCATCAGGGGTTGGATCAGGCTCCGACCGGGTCGTTCGTGGTGGAAGCTGGGCTGGCTTCGCCGAGTGCTGCACTTCGGCGTACCGCATCGCTCACGGGCCCGGCTTCCGCTTCAACAACCTCGGTCTTCGCCTTCTGAGGTCTCTGTAGTTACCACTTACTCCTTTACCCCTTTACCACAAACAAGCGAAACATCTGCGTAGGGCAAGCCGAACGGCACCCCGGAGGTGGTGCCGGAGGGTGTTGCCCGGAGCACGTTCTACTGGTCCGCCGAAGGCGGACGCGCGAAAATCTTCTGGAAAACACTATCAATGATCAGCAGGGACGGCGTTCATGTTGAAAATATTCACAATAAAATTTGAGGACAAACACGAGAGCTTCAATGAATCTATTCTTACCGGGTTTCTTGATGGAAAGGAGATTATTCGATGGGATGCCCACCTTATCACCAGGAAGAATGATCATTACTGGACCGTTCTTGTTGAATACGAATCTGCTCCAACTGACCTTCGGATGGTCCAGAAGGGGGTTGGAACACCAAATCGAAATGAAAGATATAAGGACATCATGACCGATAAGGATTGGCCACTGTTTAAAATCCTCCGTGAATGGAGAGGCGAGAGAAGTAGAAAGGAAGGAGTTCCACCATATATCATCTTTACCAACTTACAACTGGCAAGGATCGCGGTCACAAGACCTGTTTCGTTGAATGCCCTTCAGGAAATTGACGGTATTGGCAAGGCAAAGCGGGAAAAGTACGGAAAGGCAGTCCTAAAAATTATAGCGTCGTTCGAGAATCCTGAAAGATCCGTGAGAGGAAACGAGGAAAGCGTATTGGAACACCAGAGCGGGGGGCAGGGGAAGGAGGTGCTAAAAGAGGAAGAAAAATCGGAGCAAAGGAGGGCGGAGGTGCAGAAAGAACCAAGAGAGCAGGAACAGAGGAACCAGATGGAACTGGAAGGGCGGAAACAGGACGCAGACATGGTGACTGGGGGCCCGAACGATGGCTGAAGAACTTAAGCTATTCGTAAAATGGTCAGAGTTCCTAAAATGGCTCCTGAATACTACTGAGAAATTCCCCAAGAAAGTTCGTTTTACCTTTACGACGAGAATCGACAACCTTGCTCTTGACATCCTAGAAAACATCATCGAATGCCGGTATGACAAGAATTCAAGAGCATCAAAACTGAAGCATATCAATATTGAACTGGAAAAGATGAGGATACTGTTGAGGATCTGTCATGAACTCAGGTACCTCCCCCAAAATCAATACGAGTATGCAATGATTCGCATCAACGAGGTTGGAAAGATGTTCTCAGGTTGGATGAAGTAGGGAGGACGGCGTTGTATGACCGAGCTTCCGAACACGGAAAATACGGATACGGCAAACCATCAAAGAGAGAATGGTCTGGGATTGTCTGATTGAACAGCGATGAGGTATTATGTGTCATAATGGAGGACCCCGATGAAACGAGTTGGGGAGTTGTTCCACAAGATCGTGGAATTCGAGAATCTCCTACTCGCTGCCAAAAAAGCATTCAAAGGGAAAAAGAATAAACAGCGTGTTGCTTGCTTCTATTTTAATCTGGAAAAGGAACTGCTGAGTATCCGGGAAGAACTTCTTAACAGAACCTATCGACCTTATGCACTCAGGACATTCACGATCCACGAACCGAAGGAAAGGATAATTGGGGCATCAGAATTCAGAGACAGAGTGGTACATCATGCTGTTTGCAATATCATCGAACCGTTCTTCGAGAGAGGATACATCTATCATAGCTATGCCTGCCGAAGGAAAAAGGGTACGCATCGAGCTATCGCTCATGCTCAGCGTTGCTGTAGGGGATTTCAATATTATCTAAAGATGGATGTGCGGAAGTATTTCGAGAATATCGATCACGAGATCCTGAAAAGTATTCTGAGAAGGAAATTCAAGGATCCAAATCTCCTTTGGTTGCTGGAGCTGATCATTGATCGTTCGAATAATATCGAATGCGAGACGAATGAGATTCGTACCGATTGTATGTCGAAAGGTATTCCCATCGGGAGTTTAACCAGCCAGCATTTCGCCAATATATATCTCGACCAACTTGACCATTACGTTAAAGACGAGCTTGGAGTGAAGGGCTATGTAAGATATATGGACGATTTTATTCTCTTTGATGATGACAAATCAAAACTGCATTTATTACATTTACAGATTGCAGAATTCCTAAAGAACAAGCTGAGTCTTGAAGCAAAGGAAGAAGTAACCATTATCGCTCCGGTATCACAGGGATTACCTTTCCTCGGATTTAGAATCTTCCCCCAGCTCATTCGGGTGAAGAATGAAAATAAAACGAGGCTCTTTCGCAAGTTGAAATTGAGAACAGAAGAGTATCGAAATGGTATCATTGATAATGATACTTATTCACAATCTTTACGTAGTATCACGGAACATTTAAAAATAGGAAATACATATCGCCTTCGGGATAACATTTTCAATGAAATGTTCCCTTAGGACAGTGATCATGAGAGGCTCCAACCGGGTCAATCGTGGTGGAAGCTGGAATAACAACGCCGAGAACTGCACTTCGGCGAACCGCAACAACAACGAGCCCGGCAACCGCAACAACAACCTCGGTCTTCGCCTTCTGAGTTCCCTGTTGCGCCAGAAGTGCTTTGTCTATGGATGGAGTACCTGTGCAAAAGCAAGGACCAGATCTCTGCCCTGTGCTGGTACTTGATGCCATACAAAAAGAGAGCGAGCGTGTCATGATCAGTAGGGTAATCGCTTCGAAAATGATGACACGCATCCTTCTATCTTTACTTGTTCGTGT
>CAZTGJ010000306.1:0-4001 GCA_964613025.1 uncultured Thermoplasmata archaeon
GGGAGAGGACATTAAGGTGATATCATGAAACGAAATAATTACAGGATAACACACAGTTTTCCGGCAACCAAAACTATTAAATAGCAGATTTCAAAGGATTTTTTCCCGGATTTTTCTTTTTAGCCGGAGGTTCGTATTTATTGTTTGTGGCGGAATGCAGAGATTCAATCGTATAATATATAGATGGTATTCCAAATATAGGGTTCATCGGTGAAAGATATGGTATCTCCACTTCTCCCCTTCATCATTCTCCCTTTTCCCCTTTCCCCCCACCCCCCCTTCCCCCACCAATCCCTTCTGTATTTGGCGTATCAAAGCTCTCTCATCAATACCTGAAAATCACAAGTCGGCATTTCTTGCATCGCACCGCAGGAACGTGCGGATTCGATAACCACCCTATCTTTGTCAATCCCTCTGCCATAATTCCGAACTGACTGCCTTCTGATTTGCTCCTTGCCCATCGAATCGAATGGTTCGATGTAACATACCCTTCGATCATATCCCCACCGCATTCCGGACATACATTTTCAGGAAAGGAATCCATATTCATCACCAATAGAAAGTTGTTTTTTCGAGGTACCACTATGCTCTTATTTCCTATTTGCATTTTTCTGAATATTTTCGATTTTCACATACAATTAAATCTCTCCAAAATTCAGTCTGGACGGGCATTTTTCCCCCCCCCAGCGCAATGATTAATAGGCAGGAATGACTCGTGTTACGCAATGAACTCTAACAACGGGGAAACTGTGTCTGACGAAGGCTACGGTGCGGACAAAATTCAGGTTCTGGAAGGGCTGCAGGCGGTCAGAAAACGGCCAAGTATGTACATCGGAAGTACCGACGAACGCGGTCTGCATCATCTCATCTACGAAGTGGTTGACAACAGTATCGACGAGGCAATGGCAGGACACTGTGACAGGATCGTTGTGACCATTCATCAGGACAACAGTGTTACGGTCTGGGACAACGGCCGAGGCATCCCGGTGGACAATCATCCCAAGTACAACAAACCCGCTCTGGAGATCGTCATGACCGTGCTTCATGCAGGGGGGAAGTTCGATAAGGACAGCTACAAGGTCTCCGGTGGTCTGCACGGGGTGGGAGTAAGCGTGGTCAACGCACTCTCCGAAACCATGGATGTACGTATCAGGAGAAACGGAAAGCTCTACAATCAGCGGTATACCAGAGGAGCACCTGATTTTCCATTGAAAATTATCGGTGAGTCACATGATAATGGTACCGAGATAACCTTCTATCCCGATCCCGAGATATTCGATGAGATCGTTCTTCATTACGAGATCATTCTTTCCCGCCTTCGTGAGCTGGCATTCCTGAACGCCGGGATCACCATCATTTTCAGAGATGAGCGGGAAAAGGCAGAAAAGAAAACTGATGCGGATCGTTCCGCAACCGATGACACCGGAGAGGATGGAGATAGAGATAGTGATAGAGGTGGGGTACCAGAGGATGGATCCGAGGGAGCCTCAGGAGAAGCGATAGCCGGGGGGGGGGAAGCCGGGGGCACCATAGTCGACTGCAAGGAGCAAGTGTTCCATTACGACGGCGGAATCATCGAATTCGTGAATTACATCAACAAGAACCGGACCCCGATCCATTCCGATGTCATCTATTTCCAGAAGGAAAAGGAAGGGTGCAGTGTGGAGCTGTCCATGCAGTATACCCACAGCTACGTCGAGAATGTCTTCACCTTCGCCAATAACATCCACACCCACGAGGGAGGAACCCACCTCAGCGGTTTCAAATCCGCACTCACCAGGGTAATGAACGATTATGCCAGGTCCAACAAGCTCCTCAAGGAGAAGGACGGTTCCATGCGGGGAGATGATGTCAGGGAGGGACTTACTGCCATCCTCAGCGTGAAGATCGCTGACCCACAGTTCGAGGGACAGACCAAGACACGTCTCGGGAACAGCGAGGTCAAGGGTCTCGTGGAATCTCTGGTGGGAGACAAGCTCAAGCAGTTCTGCGAGGAGAATCCCAAGACCGCCGAGAGCATCATCGGGAAGGTACTCCAGGCCATGATGGCCCGGGAGGCAGCAAGAAAGGCACGGGAGCTCACCAGGAGGAAAGGATTCCTGGAGGGTTCATCCCTTCCCGGCAAGCTGGCCGACTGCTCTGAGAAAGATCCGGCAAAATCCGAGATATACCTGGTGGAGGGTGATTCTGCAGGCGGCAGCGCAAAACAGGGACGGGACCGTTCGTTCCAGGCTATTCTCCCGCTCAGGGGAAAGATCCTCAATGTTGAGAAGGCTCGAATGGACAAGATGCTCAAGAATGAGGAGATCAGAACCCTGATCACCGCTTTCGGCACCGGCATTGGCGAGGATTTCGACATCGAAAAGACCCGGTATCACCGGCTCATCATCATGACCGATGCCGATGTGGACGGTGCCCACATCCGGACTCTCCTCCTGACCTTCCTGTTCAGATACATGCGGCCGCTCATAGATTTCGGATATGTGTACATTGCCGTTCCCCCTCTCTATCTTCTGAAGAAGGGAAAGCAGCGGATCTATGCCTATTCCGACAATGAGAAGAATCGATATATTGAGGATATGGGTACCGGTGTTGGTATCTCACGGTATAAGGGTCTCGGTGAGATGAACCCTGAGCAGCTCTGGGAGACCACCATGAACCCGGAGACCAGGACTATCATCAAGGTAATGGTCGAGGATGCCGTCTATGCAGACGAGCTTTTCACCACCCTCATGGGTGAGAAGGTCGAGCCGCGTCGCGAGTTCATCCAGCGGTATGCAAAGGAAGTCACCAACCTGGATATCTGATGTTCACAGATACGACATTGGAACACAGATTACTGGTGATAACTTTTTGTCGCTACGGTTGATCTGCAAGAATCTTGTTTGAAGAAAGATATTTAACAGTTAATCATTTCCCACAGGTTACTAGGATGTCCATAAATGGCGAATCGAGGAGTATTGGCAATCTATCTTCCTGACGGAACTGGGATTAGAACATTCGAATCAGCTAGGAAGCTCGACATAGGATGGTTCATAATTTTCAACCCTCCTGTTGGACAGTTTGAACTTCCCATTGATGGAAGGACTGCCACGCAATTCTTTCTATCCATGCATTCTGAAGGAAAAATGGTGATGGGTAATTGGAAAAAATTCTCTTC
Source organism: uncultured Thermoplasmata archaeon (assembly GCA_964613025.1). Lineage (GTDB taxonomy): Archaea > Thermoplasmatota > DAOVMN01 > DAOVMN01 > DAOVMN01 > CAZTGJ01. Next base: position 3,161 of record CAZTGJ010000306.1, read on the forward strand.
TCTTCGAGGCACGGATCCATTTCTTGATGAAATGATATCGGGTTGCGAACCTCTAATCTCAGAGATTGAGACAAGGGAGGAGGATATATTCTACTCCGCTGATATCGGAGAATTGTTGGATTTCGACGATTACTCTATTGTTCAGCTCGTCACTGATTGGAGAGCGATCCATCATTTCATACACACTCGGGACTCGGACAATCTGAAAAAGATCCTTATAGAGATGATCGGTTGGCAGTGGAATCAGGACCGGGGATTATCAGAATATGATGTCGAGCAGATCGTTGCGAGGATATCACCCAATAGGAATTATGATCAAACACCTATCTCCTATGTTTTGTGTGGAAGGGCTCACAAGGAATTTATCTATCCTCCAATTGTGTTTGGATGGGGAACCGGTGTGGTTGATCCATCAATGGTCAAAGAGAACATGTTCCCCCAACTTGATGAGATACATGAAAAAACTAAGATTGACCCCGTAGTTCAAGAGAAACGGAAGAAGGAAAATGCGATAATGGAGGCTATACGGAGAGAACGAAGAGCGGAGACAGAAAAGCAGAAAAAACTTGAACCCTATCGAATTCTTGCGGGTGTTGTCTTCTTCTTTGTTGGCAGCAATCTCTATGGTTTCATGCGGAATGAGATAAGTCCAGATTGGATGGTCGATGTAGTGTGTGGGGGACTCTTCCTCTTGATAATGAGTTTCATATTTAACATTGGGAAGAAGGTTTACTGGAAGTGGAAAGCGCGACCGTATATGGCAGTGTGATTTCCCCGGCATTCTCCCCCTTCCCACCCTCCCCTTCTCCGAGTCCTCCGCCTTGACGACTCTGTCGAGTCA
>CAZTGJ010000307.1:0-3997 GCA_964613025.1 uncultured Thermoplasmata archaeon
TCACTCAGGGAATGAAAATCGCACTTACTTCACATGGCTGAACTCTTACGTTTATATATAAGGGCATGTTAGCTCTTACCAAGTGCGATATATCCGCATCCATTCTAAAGAAAACCGTTATCGGAATCATAATTTTTGGATGTGTATCTCATCACCAATAAAGATTTGAAAATTAATTCCAAAATAGCTCTCCATAGGACCTTGAATGTCGCCGGGCCTTCCAATACTTGTGAGATATGAGACTGTGAAATGATTGATTAATGTCATGAACTATTTGACCGATATGTGCTAGACATCTTGACAAGACTGACGATCGATCATTCGGGCTTTTGCTTGGCGTTCCTCATGTACAACACGATACCGATGACTCCAATGACAACAACAACCAGGATTACGATGATGATCCCATCAATATTCATTCCATCGTCCTCACTCTCCAATGTGAAGAAAATCTCCTTGGTCTGGGGGGTTCCGCCGGACGTGTCAGTTAGGACAACTTTAAGCTTATGGGTGCCATCCTTGAAATCCTTGGTGATAAGCTGAGTGGAGTTTTGCGTAGTGTTTGCGAATTCCACATCGTCAATAAGATAGGAAATGTACGAAAGATTTATCGTGGGAAGGAATTCGATTCTCACAATGTATCCCTCATCCTTCTTGACGATCTTCTCACTACTTTCCGGAGCAATGATTATCAGAAACGGCAGGGTGATATTTACTTCCATTCCTGCTCCCGCCTCCCCATCCGCTGTAGAATCCGGATAGATGGAAACTGAGAAGAATACGTCCTTATACGCGGTAATGATTATTTCCTGACCGTCCTCCCACCCTTCCTGGAAATTTGCAAGATTAGCAGAATAGTTACCCAGATCATTTGACTCTTTTACAATAATCTCCCCGGTCTCCGGATTCAATAATTCCACTGTGGCATTGGGCACACCATTTTCATCCCCATCGAATATGGTCCCGCTTATGATGTAAAAGTGTGTCGAAGGTTGAGCGGTGGTATCATGGGGGATCATTGACAGCAGGAGCATCGAACTGATAACAAGTATTGTGATCACAACGAGTCCTGCGCATGATGATTTCAGACAGTTATCTGCTGGCATAATAAAAGATGATGCGATACTGCTTAAATATTTGTCGGTAAGCTCACATCATTGTTTCCCGGGCAAAACGTTATCTTCTTTCAAAATATAATATTTGTCCGGAGGGTCTGATGGAGGAGATGGATCCGTTGCTAACACTGCGAGGGGATCAGAGGAAGGTGACAATGGTGAAACCTCTCCTGCGGTATTGTTTTCAGTTCGAGGAGATGAAGACGATTCAGCAGGTGATATCTCAGGTCGTGCGGTGGAAGTTGAAGCAGACGACTCAGGATCCGATTCTGGAGTGGATTTGGAAGAAGATGATTGCGAAGGCGTAGACGAGGACGACGATGCCATTGGTGTGAGGGAAGAGGCTGAAGCAGTGGGAGGCGTTGAGGGTGCAGGATCTCCGGAGGGGGGGGAATGGGAGGTGCTGCGTTCCTCCGGATCATGCCGATGCGGTGATCGTTCATAATAATCAGCCGGGTAGATCGGCCTTTCACGGGGACGGCCGTATCGCTCGTTCCAGTCATCCCAGTAGTATCGATCTTCACGATAATCCCTCCGGTCGTCATTAGAGGATCGCATATTCTTGGTGAGCTCCTCAAGGGTGTTCTGCATGGAATCGTAATTCTTTCGATTGGATTTGCTGCTATAGTAAAGGAGAACACCGAGGATGATAATTGGTAATAGCAGGAGTAGGTACCACACGTTATCCGGTAGGGGATCGTCGCTACTGGGATCATCTTTCTCTCCCAGAGAAACGATCTTATCGGCAAGATTATTTGTCTCGTTTACCTCTTGAACTTTGTCCTCGGGATCGAGCTCAACGGATATCAGAAAGTTATATCCCTGATCAATTGTGAGTGTTTTCCGTTTGATGGTGAAGGAGGTTGGATTCAGCGAGATATCAGGAAATATCTCCTCAATACCGTTGATCGTCAGTTTCATCGAAAAATTCCCGGAAGGAAGGTTCCCTATGTTCTTTATCTTGATGGAAAGTCGGTAGAATTCGATATCCTCTATCCGGCTGACCGTAATATCATCTCTATCAATGACGAGATCAATAAATTCGGCTACAACTGTTATATCGGTTGCATATTTGTTGTTTGCCTCAGAGACCTCGTCGACTTCCTGATATGGGTCAATGATGATCTGTATATGATGATCACCGGTTTCTCCAATCCACCGCAGGGTGGTTTCGATTGAATAACTCTCCTCCAACTCCTTGGGGGCGGGAATCGCCATAAATTTACTATCCACGGTCATATTGTCAACGACCAGTATTACCTCCGCAGAAGAAAAGACATTCCCCTTGTTGATAATCTCGGTAGTAAACGTTATTTCGTGATTATCGACTGGATGTATAGGCTGCATATTTACGATCCCGATCTCGAGATCAAATTCAGGAACAATGGAAGTGATGGGAAGATCCAGAAAGCTGGTGATCACGCGATTCCCCCTGCCAATAGTAGTGAACAGCTCTGGTTTTCCATCATCATCAAGATCTGCCAGAAAAGGAGATGACTGGATCTCATTCCCATACTGGATCTCCCATATCCTTTCCCCGGTGCCTGAGAACGCATAAAGTGTTCCGTTGATATCCCCAAAAAGGATTTCTGGCAGGCCTGAATTGATATCAGCAAAGGAAATAGAGGAGGAATGGACCTTCTCATTCAAGGGAGACTTCCACTTCAGGGTTCCATCAGCTTTGAAGCAATAGAGGAAATCTGAGGCAGCCAATATCTCTACGTTTCCGTCACCATCGATATCCCTGGCAAAGGGGGTGGCAAAGAGCGGTTCAGTCAGGCCCACTTGCCAGCGTTCTTCCCCATTATTGTTGTAGCAATAGAGAGAATTATCAACCCCGATCAATATCTCCATTGGACCCGATTGGTCAATGTTGCTGACTGTGGCCGAGGTGTATCGAAATCCGGGACTTACTTCCCACAAACTTTTTCTTTCATTGTCGAGAACGTGAATGCCTCCGTCCCCGGTTATCCCGAAGATGATCTCCGGAGAGCCATCATAATCGATATCGACAACAACTGGTGTGGAGATAATGTTGTAGTGAAGCTGATTACTGAAAAATCGCCACATCTCCTCGCCCTGGGATGAAAGACAATACATGGCAGTACTTGTGCCGGGTCCTTGTGTATGCTGGCCCGAACTGATGAGTATCTCGAGTCCGGGTTTATTGAGGAGTTCAGCAATAGTAGGAAATGAACGGGGAGAGAATGAAGGAAGGGAGAAGTTCCATTTCTGTTCACCTTTATGATCGATACAATAGAGCACCGCATCCTCCTCGTTTGCCACAAAAACAATATCAATATCACCGTCCTTGTCGATATCTGCTGCCGCTGGAGTGGATATTTCAGTAGCATTGGTCTTGAATTCCCAGAGTAATTGGTAATCACTTCCAAGAGCTTTCACCCTGCCGTTGTCAGCAGCATAGATAATATCCTTCACTCCATCCTCATCTATGTCGATAAGGATCGGATTGCTGTAGATAGTGAAAGTTGTCTCCTCTTCCCAGATGGGAATCGGCGAGAATGTGTTGTTATCTGAACTTTCAGGAAAATATCCTGAATTTGAAGCATCAACTTGATACATGACCCGTTCGTCACCCGAAACCGACTGTAATGATATCAAGAAAAGAAATGCCAGGAGAAAACTCATTATCCCCAGGGCGCTTTTTGCGTGTAGCATGGGCATCTATTGAGGGTTAATATTATTTAAAGTCTTTGAATTTCTTTATAAGTACGGAAAATTCCAATGATCCAATTATCCCACGATAATCAAGGAATATTCGAACATTTGATTGGAATATTATTGTATAGTGATGCGAGTTGATTGGAAATGTCAACGGCGGCTTAAAAATCCCCAATAATGGCGGGTTAAAATTCCCCACC
>CAZTGJ010000308.1:0-3987 GCA_964613025.1 uncultured Thermoplasmata archaeon
CCATATCACCCCAGTGTCCACCTATTGTAATCTTGCAGTGCTTCTACAACCTAGTCTGAATATTATTTCCTGCTGCTATTGCTTCTTTTATTGCTGCTTCTTTTTCTGTTGCTGTTGTTTCTGGATCTTCGCCCAACTGTCCCTGAGTCCAACCGTCCTGTTGACAATGAGTTTTTCCTCAGTGTTATCCCTGCCGACTCCGCTGTCAGGATCGATACAGAAATAGCCCTGCCTCTCGAACTGGAAGCTTTCCAGTGGTTTCATTTCTCTGACTGCTGGTTCCACCTTGGCAACCGGAATAATCTCAAGGGAATCAGGATTGACATACTCCTTGAAATCACCCTCCTCTCCCAGTGGATTCTCGACAGTAAAGAGTTTCTCATACAGCCGAACTTCCGTATCGATGGCATGATCGGCAGAGACCCAGTGCATGGTTGCCTTCACTTTCCTTCCGTCCGGGGAATCCCCTCCCCTGGTCTCCGGGTCGATCGTGGCCCTGAGCTCAATGATCTCACCGGTACTCCCATCTTTGATCACATCGGTACAGGTCAGGAAATAGGCATACCTGAGCCTCACTTCCCTTCCTTTGGTGAGCCGGTAGAACTTCTTTGGCGGGTCTTCCATGAAATCGGATTGTTCAATGTATATGGTTCTGGAAAAGGGGACGTTCCTGGTTCCTGCTTCAGGATCCTCGGGATTGTTCACTGCCTCCATCTCCTCCACCCTCCCTTCCGGAAAGTTCTCGATGACAACTTTAAGGGGTCTGAGCACTCCCATGAACCGCCTGGCCTTCTTATTCAGCACATCACGGATCACATGCTCCAGAAGTTCGAATGCAATGAAGCTGTTCACCTTGGCAACTCCTACCCGGCTCAGGAACTCACGAATGACCTCCGGTGGATATCCCCGTCTCCTCATTCCACTGAGGGTTGGCATCCGTGGATCGTCCCAACTGCTGACATAGCCACCCTCCACCATCTCCAGAAGTTTCCTCTTACTCATGACGGTGTAGGTCATGTTGAGCCGTGCGAATTCGATCTGCTGCGGATGATAGACCCCCAGTTTTTCCAGGAACCAGTCGTAAAGGGGGCGGTGATTCTCGAACTCCAGGGTGCAGATAGAATGGGTGATCCTTTCGATGGAATCCTCAAGACCGTGGGCCCAGTCATACATGGGATAGATACACCACTGATCGCCGGCATGGGGGTGGGGGGCGTGGAGGATGCGGTACATCACAGGGTCCCGCATGTTCATATTGGGATGGGTCATATCGATCTTTGCCCTGAGCACCTTCTCCCCATCCTTGAACTCCCCGCTCCTCATTTTCTCGAAAAGTTCAGTGTTCTCGGATATCGGCCGGTCGCGGTACAGGCTGTTCCTTCCTGGCGTGGTGACATCCCCCCGATATTCCCGGATTTCCTCTGCTGTGAGGTCGTCCACATATGCATCTCCGGATTCTATGAGCTGGAGTGCATACCGGTACATCTGGTCAAAGTAATCGGAGGAAAAGAGGAGTCTGTCTTCCCAGTCGAACCCAAGCCATGTGACATCCTCAATGATCGAATCGATATACTCCGCCTCTTCCTTCAGCGGGTTTGTATCATCGAATCTGAGATTGCACTTACCTCCGTATTCCTCGGCAATCCCGAAGTTCAAGCAGATAGATTTGGCATGTCCGATATGGAGATAACCGTTCGGCTCTGGTGGGAAGCGGGTGTGGACCTTTCCGTCCCATTTGTTGCTTCGTATGTCATCATCAATGATCTCGCGTATGAAATCACGTGGGGCTGTATCATCGGCGCTCATGGTCTGTCACCCTATGTTGTCCCCGATTCCGGGTGATTTCTTATTAATATTTCCGCGGGGTTTCCCCAATTTCCCCCTACTCCCCCCTGTTTCACCCCCCACACCCACCCCTCACCCCCTCCCATTCTCTACGGTTTTGTTTTTATCGTCAGGATTCAAATTCCCCCTGTAACTCCGCAGCTCAGTGTTATAATCAAACAATTTAACAAAATACTTTTATGATATGGTATTCCTTCTGCCACATCAGTATCAGGTTCCGATGTGATTCCCATGATATCCCACACCAGATACCACGCGCCAACGGGGATGATCCTCCTCGTTGTCGGCATGCTCATCACGATCATCCTACTCCCCGGCATAACTGCTTCCGGAGAGTTTCAGCCGGAGTTCCACATCCAGCCGGTGGACGAAACCCTCAGGGCTGGCAGGCTGGACGGATTTGAACCCCACATAATCGCCGGACCGTCTATGGACGGCACAGGGGAATGGTATTACTACGACAGCCCGAGCGGCATGCTCTCGCCCGGGATCAGTAACACCCGGAGACCCGGGAACGTCTGGATCTCAAAGGACTATGGTTACACCTGGGAGTTTAAGGAAAAGGACATGGTGGACTGGACTCCACAAGACCCGGGGGCAAGCGGAGATACGTTCATCGCCATAAGCCAGGGGGGCGCCCTCTTTCACACGGATCTCTATCTCTCATCCGCCAGCGTGGACATGAGCCTCGACGGAGGGGAGAACTGGTACCTGAATCCGATTGCATCCAACTATGTTTTCGATGACAGGCAGTGGCTGGATATTGGTCCCAGCAAGGATGGGCTTGGGGACGAGACCCTCTACTTCAGCTTCAACCAGCTCTTCCCGTTGGGTCTCGTCATGGTGAAGACCCCGATCTACACCGAGGGGCCGCTGGACAATTACCTCTGGACCCCATGCAATAACGGACTTCCCATAACTACCGATGTGTCAGCCCGGGATCCATTTTGTGTGGACGAACAGACAGGGACGATCTACATCACCAACTACGCCTCTGGGGTAGGGAATCTTGAGGTCTGGAAATCCACCAATGGCGGGGACAGTTTCACCCAGCATATTGTCGACAGCTTCTCCGGACGTCCTGCAGTTCAGAATATCTTCACCGTAATCGACACAGACATGGACGGAAATCTCTACATCACCTATTCGAGCCGAGACCACATGTGGCTTGCCGTATCCACGGACGAGGCCGAGACCTGGACGACATATCAGGTCACCGACAATGCCACCACGAGCGTGAAGGTCCTTCCCTGGGTAGCCGGTGGTGACGGCGGCAGGGTGGCTATGGCATGGTACGAATCAGAGAACGGCACATCCGGGAGCCCTGACGATCAGCATGATTCCTGGTGGGATGTCAAGGCCGCCATATGTTTCAACGCTGTTGACGAGGAACCTGAATTCAAGATCATCACCATTCAGGAGGATATCCACTTCGGAGGCATTCAGACAACCGGGACCGGGGGAGGCTCCGATCGTGACCTTGGCGATTTTCTCACCTGTGATATCGACAACAACGGACGGCTTCTGGTCTCATACGGGTTCGATGGGGACAACGGACCAAATTCTCGTTTGTCTCTGCCCATGTATGCCGGTCAGATCGACGGACCTTTTCTCAGGAACAACACCGGTCCTCTGATCGAATTCACACTGAAAGATATTGATCAGGGTGTCAAGCTGATACTTGATGATGTCAGGGACCAGTCGGGCTTCGGGCTCGAGAATGTTACCGTTGATTGGGGAGACGGACATGACTGGGTGTTCGAGGAGGGACAAACAGTGCTGGATCATCAATACCGTGAGGCGGGAACGTACACGATACAGGTTCAGACAACGAACAGTATCGGGATGCGGGTGACCGAGGAACAAACGGTCACTGTTAAGGAGTTTGAGGGGTGGACCATTGCAGGACAGCCGGCGTGGGCGATATTAGGAGCACCTTTGGTCATCCTCTGTGTCATCGGATTTGTCCTCATCTCCCAGAGAAAGAACGATGATCTGGATGACGAGTATGATGATAATGATAGCGATAGTGGTTTCGGTGATGATCGCGATAATAGTGGCAGCAATGGTGGTCTGCGGGATGATAGTGATAGTGATAGTGATAGTGATAGTGATAGTGATAGTGATAGTGATAGTGATAGT
>CAZTGJ010000309.1:0-3976 GCA_964613025.1 uncultured Thermoplasmata archaeon
AATGGGATGAATTTTTAATGACCCATTATGCGGTATAACTTAGGACACTACCAAAAATGGAACAGCGAAGGTTTTAAAACGACCCGATCAATCAACATAGTAGTACATATAGACCCGCGGCTGGACCGTGATCCCCTTCTCGATCAACTTCTGGTCGAACTCCTTCTTCATTCGATCCCACTCGGGAAAGTCGATTGATGTATCAGTATACTCCTCACTCATTCCCTCGAGCTCCCCACAGAGCTCCACACCAGCGAATTCCGTGCGATATTCATCGATGTCCATCACACCGGCCTCGTGCCATTCAAGACCGAGATCATCATCAGGATGCGGACTTCCGGGGATCTCATCACGCTTGAAACCATATATCAGATGCAAGAATATTGAACCACTCATGAACATCACTCCTCAGGGACAAAACTGGAATAGGAAATTGATCTTCGGTGTTCCGGAATATCCGAGCATATCAAAAGTATCGGTAACCGAAGCTCTTGCTGTATCCAGTTTCCCGGGATCGATCTCAGTGAAGTACGACTTCATGGCAACCTCACTCGCGACCTTTTCTCCGATGAATACCCTGAAACCGCCTCCGAAAGGATTGCCCGAGAGGAATGCCCCAAGACCGGTATTCAGAGTCCAGAACCAATTGGCGAACGCATGTTCCTCGTCATCATGACCCGGGAAATCATCCTCGTGATTCTCCAGAAATTCATCGAATAGACTTGAACCGGTGGAGAGTTTGATGTCCTCAGCGTTCAATCCTATGACTACCATCGATTCAATTCTGTCTTCTGGAGGCAGATGCTCCTCCGGCTCGTTGGCTGCTTGCTCTCGTTGTCTGTTCCGATACCTATCCAGTAATCCCATATGAATCCTCCATACCATCGATACAGTATAATCAATTCTTTCGGACGGGAATAATACAAGGTATATAATTCTGTCGAAAGTGAAGGTAAGTGAGGCGTTATAATTGCAATAAGCTCCTGAAGAGCGAAAGCTGGGCGTAATTAATTATTCGGGTCTGAGCCCCATATCTTTATAAAGGGCTATTGATTTCATGTGAGAAATGGTCCGGGGGGATCGAATGGACGTACTTGAGAATCAACTACTGGTAACCCTGCTGCTGGGAGTCATTATCGGGATCATCTTCATGCTCTTACTGGAAGGGAGGAAAAAGGAGGGAGCGAGAGGGACTGGAGAAGCACCATCCATAGGCGGACAGGACATGCTGGCCCTGGTGGATGAAGTCAGGAAGCTCCCTGTCCGCGTCCTGCATACCGTCCAGGGATCTATTTCCCCGAAGAAGGGGAAGGTGGGGGAGCTCATCTTCTACACCAGGCTGCTTTCAGAATACGACCGTCTCATACCCCTGGGTCAGCCCATCGATTTCATTGGGATCAAGAACAGGCGGTCGATCGATTTCATTGAAGTGAAAACAGGGGGCGCAGGCCTCTCGAAGGAGGAGGCCGAAATCAAACGTCTTGTGGAGGATGGGAATATCCGCTTCCTGCTCATGCGAACCGATAAAGAGGTCTACCAGCAGAAACGGCTTGATGATTTGTGATGTCGATGAAAACGAATAAAAATTTAGAAAGAATACATGGTGGGGGGGTGTGGGGTGGGGGGAGAAGTAACGTGGGGTCTAAAACAGGTATTGTGCGTGGCGAAAATCCGGTTGCAAGGGCTCTGATACTCAGAAAAGTGCTCAAAGATCCTATGATCAGACTAGCGGGGGTCCGTCATGGGTGGCAACGAAGAGGAGCTGACCTGTCTCGGCATCCACTCCTGCGGCGAACTCGTCCCCTTTTGTTATGGTAAACCCGTAGTCCACACGAGGGGCGGAGGCGAACATGGAAACAAGGTCGACAGAAGGCTGGTAGAGCCGTGTCCTTACCCCGAAATTGCAGTCGTGAAGATTGATCTTTTCTCCGGTGAAGCAGTTATCCTTCACCTCGTCATCGTGTTTGAGGATCTGTTCTGCTCCCGACCAGGAGTTCACGAAGTCCAGGGCCTCGCTATTTACCTCCAGAGCAGAACCGGCATCAGCTAACTTCATCTCTCCCTTATCCTCGACATTACTCTCGGTAACAATTACAACATACCCGGTGTCCGAACCCAGATAGGAGTAGGTAAGGTTCCAGACCGGTCCGTCCGTCTCATTATATATTCCCTGGACAAGGTAGGCGTCGGAGTGGGAATCAAGATACTCTTCGAGGTCCGATTCCTCCAGTGCAAATTCGTGGGCATCCTTCAGTTCGAAGGATATGGAACTGTTCTCCCGGACTCCCGTGGGTGGGAAGAGCTTCATGGTCCCCAGGTCCTGATAGGGCGATTCTTTGATGATCTGGTCCTCGGGAAGAACGAAGGTTGTTGATCCCGAGACGTATCTGTTCATGGTCATGCTGTACTTGACTGTGACCTTTCCCTGATGTGCCGCTTTTCCGACTACCAGATCCAGTTCGGTCTTCACCGGGAAGGGATGCTTATTGGATAGGTACAGTTTGATTGACTGGGATTTGATATCCAGATCAGGTGGAATCGGATCGATAAGAGTGAATGTGACAATAACACAACGGGCTCCGTACACCTTGGCGTTTCCGGAGGCTTCCCATTTGTATTCCAGATCGTCATTTGTGAACTCACCGCTCATTCCCTTCTTCAGGTCGGTGGTATGGATGATGTCGTCAAAGCTTGCCTGCAGATCTCCGGATTCCGATGAATAGGTCCGGAGCGTGTCCTCGGAATCAATATCCTCGGTGTAGAATCCGACATCCCTTGATTTTGCCTCTATGTTTGTCTGGGCTTCGATCTCATTGAGAAGTATGGTATCCCCGTTCCGGTAGGCATTGTTGGTTACCTGGATGGTTCCATCGATATCGACGATGCCGTTGGAGACGGTGTCGATCCAGCCATCCACCTGCCAGTTTGAATAGGTGTAGGTCTTGAGTGATTCATACTCATAATAATAACCGTCAGTAACGGTCTCGATCCCCTCGGCCTTCACGGACATGGAGCTGCCTTTGAGATTGATATTTCCCGAGGTCACCTCATCTTGTAAAGGTTCGTCCTCATACCCACTGATGTCCAGGCTGCCTGAGACACCATATCGAGCCTCATCTCCCAGTTTCAGTTCGGGGACGTTCACCGTTACATCGAGGTCCTCTTCGCTTCTGAGGACCAGGAGATAGAATGTGCTCAGGATAATGATCGCTACAATGCAGACTGCTGCCATCTGGAGCTGTTTTGAGGGATATTGAGATTCCCTTACCGCGAGTTTCCTCTTGGGGGGTTCGTCGAGTACCTTGGCCTTCTTAATAACGGGTTCCGGCCCATCCTCCATGGTGTCGTCATCCTCGTCGCTGTGAGTATTATCACCATACTCCCCTTCTTCCCCAGTCCCTTCCCCATCTTCTTCCACGCCATCGTCCTCGCCTTCTTCTTCACCTGTGAACTCCCGATCATCCCTACGCCTCCCCCCCCTCCGGGATTCGGATCTCCGGCTTCGCTCTGACGTGGAATTTTCATACCGGTCGGCTCGTCGTCGCCCTCCCGAGAAAGCATCGGATTCGGGATCGTCATCGGAATCCACAAGTGTGGCTTCCATGATATCATTATCCATGGTCATCACGTTCCTGGGTTTTATTATATTTATTTCGGCTAAGCCAGGGCTTGACCTATATCTCTGATTTCTCGATAATTCCACCTACCAGACCATTTATGTCGTTTTTTGTTTATAATAATTGCGTTAAGGGCAACTGATAGAAATGTAATTCGATGAAGAATGTGCAGGGAAGAGCAAGTTGACCATGCAAAGGAATTGAAAGAATGATTTGAGGAGGTAGGTATACTATCTTCCATTCGATATATCATAGATGGAGCACGAGGTTCTCTGGTTTCTGCAAACAAGTTGTTCAACAATTCTCCGATATCTTGGCAAATATTTCATCTGCCTACTCAGTTGTCTCCAAGGACTACC
>CAZTGJ010000310.1:0-3958 GCA_964613025.1 uncultured Thermoplasmata archaeon
AACGCCAATAATCCAATAAAAATGTTTGGCGAAATTTTTGGCGGATAACACAATCTCGGCTATTTTCCTATATTATAGTAGGAATATACTTTATAAATATAATGAATGTATAAGTTAGAAAAAGGGATAAAATTTGTAATTTAAATGAATTTTGACTAATGGCAAACAAAAAGATTATTGGAAATATTTGATAGAAATATGAAGATAGAAATATGCACATTATTTTAAGTAAAGGGATAATTCTTGTTTATAGAAATTATTATATTGTATTATTAAGAAAAGTATTTGGAAAATTTGTTATGTTTATAAAATAGTCAAAAATTTAAAAATAATCGTTTGAAATAATTTATATTAATTTTATCGTTGGATAGATTTGTTATCAATTCGATATAAAGTAGTAATTATAAAAATTCTGTTGTTTTAATATTTGACAAAGGTCGAATGGTTATGCGAATGAATAATAAATCAAACGATGAACGTGGATTTTCTGGAGATTTATTTCATTGCGGATTTGAATTGAAATGCATTTTTGATGAGGTAATGAAACATTGGTGCAGGCTTCATTGGGCGTGATCTGAATTCAGGATGGAATTGTGAGGCAATATAATATGGATGATCAGGAAGTTCGCAAATCTCCATCCTAATTTCCTCCTCATCCCGACCGGAAAACACCAGCCCGCTATTCTGAATTTTCGGGATGTAATCCGGATTCACTTCATATCTGTGTCTGTGGCGCTCGTAGATCTCAGTGGATCCGTATATTTTCTCAGCCAGTGTATCGCGGTCTATATTGATCCTCTGATCTCCAAGTCGCATGGTCCCACCCATGGTCTTTATTCCCAACTGCTCGGGGAGAATGTCGATCACCGGGTCCGGGGTATCCTCGTCGAATTCTGAGCTGTGAGCTTTTTCCAATCCAAGGACGTTTCTGCAGTATTCCACCACGGCAAGCTGAAATCCAAGGCACAATCCAATGAATGGAACATTGTTTTTTCGAGCATATTCAATAGCATAAATTTTTCCATCGGTACCTCTTTCACCGAATCCACCCGGTACGACGATTCCATGAACGTCAGCAAGTCTACGACCGGTTTCCTCAAGCGATGCTTCATGTGACCCCCTTTCCAGCTCCTCGGCTTCGATCCAGACAATGTTTATCCCTGTATCCTCCTTTGCTCCTGCATGGTAAAGGGCTTCAGTGACACTGAAATATGAATCCTTTAGATTAACATATTTACCGACAATAGCGATGTTCACATTTTCGGATGGGGATATGAGTCTGGAGACAAAACCTTTCCATTCATCCAAATCTTTATGGTCAGCCTGCAAATTCATTTTCTTAAGAATATAAGAGCTTATGTTTTGTTCCTTTATAATCAAAGGAACCTCGTAGATGTTCTTCGCATCCGGTGCACTGATAACTGCGTGAACCGGTACGTCACAGAACATGGAGATCTTCCGTTTGATGTCATTGTCCAGTGGTTCTTTCGCCCTTCCGACAATAATGTCCGGAAGGATCCCAATAGCCCTGAGTTCCTTTACCGAATGCTGAGTCGGCTTAGTTTTTTGTTCCCCTACTACACCCATGACCGGCACCAATGTTGTATGGATGAAGAGGAGATTTTCATGCCCTACCTCGATATGAAGCTGTCTTACCGCTTCGAGAAATGGCATACTTTCAATATCTCCAACAGTCCCTCCCAATTCAACGATTGCGATATCGGCTCCCGATTTCTTTGCCACCCTCTTTATGCTGTTTCGTATCTCGTTCGTAATGTGGGGAATAATCTGAACCGTACTGCCAAGATAATCACCCCTCCGTTCCTTCTCAATGACCGATTGGTAGACCTTTCCCGTTGTGATGTTGTGATCCTTGAAAAGATTCGTATCGAGAAATCGCTCGTAGTTACCAAGGTCGAGATCCACCTCCCCTCCATCGGTTAATACAAAGACCTCCCCATGCTGGAAAGGATTCATTGTTCCCGCATCACAGTTGAGGTACGGATCGATTTTTATTCCCGTGACCTTAAAACCACAGGATTTGAGAAGGCGTCCGACAGAAGATGCTGTGATGCCCTTGCCCAATCCTGATAAGACCCCACCAGTGACAACAATATATTTCATACTGTGACCTCCAGGTTTTTTTGTATAAATCTTTTGGTTGAGCTGAGGTATATCTCAAATTCGGTGCATGTCATGAATATGCCTCTTCAACATTATTCTCTTCAGGATTTGGATGCTCATTTCACGCTTTCATGCGGTTCGAAAGATCATGACTGTTTCCTTCTCAAATGAGGGATGAGACCCCCGTCATGTATCAGTTCCATGAGAAATGCGGGAAGTTTCTCACCCTGAATGCTTTTTCCTGCTGTGACGTTATGGACTATTCCATCCCGAGGATCCAATTTCAAGGAGTCCCCGGTGTTGATATCCGCTGTATCAGCTATGAAAATGGGTATTCCCTGATTGATGGCATTCCTGAAAAAGATGCGGGAAAAGGAACTGGCAATGATTGCCCCAACCCCCGCATGCTTGAGGCAGATTGCCGCATGCTCCCTGCTTGATCCACATCCGAAATTCTTTCCGGCAACAATGATATCACCTGATCTGAAACGGGAGTTGAATTCAGGATCAAGATCCTCCATTGCATGTTCCGCCAGGATACCGGGATCATAGATATGAAGATATCTTCCCGGGATGATCAGGTCGGTATTGATATCGTCACCATATTTCAAAGCGTTACCGGTGATAACCATGCTACCTGGGTTACTCAAATGTGGTTATTAATCTTTGGTCATTGTTCCATCTGTTTGGTTTCTGTTTCCGGGAAAGGGTTTTATTTCAGGCTATTGACTCTGGCAATTGTCCCACACCTCTTTTTACTGGAGATTTTAAATACAATGTACGTTTTTCATCCTTCAGTATGAAGCTCGTATTTCTCGGTACAGGCGGGGGATTTCCCTCGAAGGAGAGGGGTGTGGCAGCTATTGCTGTGAGAGTAAAGGGGGAGGTGGTACTCTTCGACTGCGGTGAAGGAACACAGAGACAGATCATGCTCTCCCCCCTAAGCTATATGAAAATTAAAAAAATTTTTATTACCCATTTCCACGGAGACCATTTCCTCGGAGTCGCCGGACTCATTCAGAGCATGTGCCTCAACAATCGGACTGCTCCTCTGGAGATTTACGGTCCCGAGGGAACTCTCACGTTCATGTCCTCATTCATGAAGCTCGGATATTTCAATCAGATCATGCCTATCATGTACCATGAACTCGTGGGCGGGGAAATACTCGAGTTCGACAATTATATCGTGAAGACCTTGGCTGTGGATCATGATATCCCTGCAATTGCATACTCTTTGGAGGAATCATTGCGATTGGGAAAGTTCAATCCACGAAAGGCCAAGAGTCTTGGGATAAAGGAAGGCCCGGATTTCAGAAAGCTTCAAAATGGGCAGAAGATCAAAGTTGGAGATAAGGAGATCTTACCGGAGATGGTTATGGGGCGACCAAGAAAAGGACGAAAGATGGTGTATACCGGGGACACACGTCCTGTGGCCGAACTTATGGCATTTGTTAAAGGTGCAGACGTATTGATCCATGATTCCACTTTCCACTCAGAACTGGAGGAAAAATGCGTGGAATTCGGTCACAGTACTGCCAAACACGCAGCCGATCTTGCCAGGAAGGCCAAGGTGAAGCACCTCTTTCTCTCCCACATTTCGAATCGGTATTCAAGCGATCCTTCTCCCCTTCTCGAAGAGGCACAGGCCATTTTCAAGAACGTCGACCTCGCTTCGGATCTTCTGGTCTACGACATCCCGAATCCCACCTCAAAGTAGTAGTGCATTTCCACACGTTCATTTTTCCGGAGGTGCTTCAGGCTCTCTCCCCCCACCCGCCCTTGTATTACCGCCAACAAGCGTTGCGGCCATTTTCACCCTTGAGATATGAAGAGA
>CAZTGJ010000311.1:0-3955 GCA_964613025.1 uncultured Thermoplasmata archaeon
GTTCTATGCTGCAACAGGATCGACAGTACAAGGAAACGGCGGAACGCTGGTCATGGACTCTCCGGGGACCCCAGAGGTGACAGAACGGGGAACCGGATCAATCCATAATCTTCAGGTTGATGATTATTGTGGCTGGGTGTACGCTTTGTCAATTACAGGAGATCTCACGCTCAACGAAATTTTCAAAGAGCAGACAGACGACACTCTCACAGTAGGGGACGATCTCATTATCAATAACGGTGGGTGGTTGTGGTGGCCAGTCAGTACGGCTAATACTGATATCGCTGATGATTTCACCATCAATTCGGGAGGAAAGGTGACGGCAACATCGGGAACGATCTATTGCGGAGGGGTGCTAACAAACAATGAAGGTGTTTCAGCATGGATCCATAGTGAGGGAACCCTCAATCTCGATGCATCAAGCGGCACCATGAGCCACAGGTTCAATGAAGCAGTATTTTGGAATGTTGTGATGGATGGCGGGGCGAGGCACAGGTTTGCAACATCGAACGATGAAGTATGGATTGAGAACAATCTCGATGTCACCATGACATACTTTGAAGTGTATTCAACAGAATTCCGGCTCGGGAGTCTCACACAGTCCGGTTCTATCACCGGGGACACCTACATCTACCCAAATGGTGCAGCGTCACAGAGGGTCGAAATTTGGGGTGTGAGCGAGGACTATCCCGCTACGATCTCTCTCTCGGACGCTGGTGGGAATGCGATGGTGAACCACTACTTTACATCGTTGAAATGGGTGACGTTCACGAAGGACATTGAGACTCCGAACTCTGGGAAATATCTGTACCTCGACGGTGATTGTACGGTAGAGGATATGTATATCCAATCTGGGGATTTCTTCGACCAACAGGGACACCACCTAACAGTTACAGGATGGTTAAGAACTTCAGGAACCTACGCTACAGGATCGGATGCTGGACTTACAATAGGATCGGGGGGAAACTACACACTTTCCAAAGATTCAGGGTATCGGAAGGTGTACGTTAATGGGGACCTCCTCACGGCAGACTATGATTTCACGGTTTCGTATCGAATGATTTTGAATAGTACGGGGAACTTTTGGGCAGAATCGTCCACCATGTCAATCGGGGCATCGGTGGAAACGAACATTTGGTCCCTATATGTCCATGGTGATTACTATGGTGGTGATGGGGATCATACAATAGGATCATTTAGTGTTGGTGCAACTGGTGTTGGCAATATGTGGGCAACGTCTGGGACCACCACGATCACTTCCCACAATACAGCGTGGTTCTATTCGGTATCATATTACACCAATACATTCTATCATCAGAATGGATTATTTGTTTTTGACAGAGTGGATGCATCTACACAACATCAAGGTATTGCTTCGTCGAGTTTAGACAGGACTATTGCTTTTTGGGATGTGGTTATCGAATCAAAGAAAGCGGGACCCATGCTATCAACGGATTGGCATTCTCAAGTAACGGTGGAAAATAATTTAGTGATCCAAAGCGGAGCATCCTGGATTGAATTGGTAAGTGGTTCTCCTTCTCCTTCGGAATCGTATTTGCATGTTGTTGGTGATGTAATCGTAAATGGGACATTGGACCAGGATTTAGTAAATTCAGATCACGAATTCGGATCGCTCACTGTCACGGGTTCCGCAATACTCTCTTCCGGCGTGACGGAGTTCACAGCAGTCAATGGAAATACAAATTGCATAGAGGTTTTGAGTGGTTCATCGTTTGACCCAAATGGGGGTGTCGCTCATTTTACCTACAATTCTGGGAGTGGTTATCTAAAGTTTGAAACAACGGATTGGTTGCATGATGTAACGGTCACAGGACAATATATTCGGTGGAGACAGGATACTACGATTTCGGGTGATTTGGTAGTAAATTCCGGGGGGAAATTCTATCAGCAAACCAGCACTCAAAGTCTTACAGTTTCCGGCGATACTACGGTATCGGGCACTCTCGGATTGGCAGGGTGGAGCGGAATTTGTACTCTCACAGGTGGGCTCGTCATCGAGAGCGGTGGGGAATTCATAGGATCTTCAGGGACGAATAACCTGGGTAAAGATCTGTATGTCGCTGATTACCCGAACTATTGGAAAGATGGCAGCACGTTCACCGGGGGATCCGGATTGTACTACCTCGGAGCTACCAGGGTCGGCAGCGCGACGCTGGATATGTCTTCGGGCAATATGCATTTCATGTCGAAACATTCGAGCTCGTATTCATTCTTCTACGTTGACGATGCAGCATGTACGATGAATCACAATAACGGAAAGGTGTACTTTGATAATACCTATGATACATTTATCTTCTCAACTACGGCAGCCTTCGAGTATCAATTCTATAATCTTCAGCTGACCTCATCCTCAGCCCGGTCAATGAGGTGGAAGTACGGATCCAGCGGAACCGTGAAGATGCACGTCTACAATGATTTCACGATCGACAGCACCGTAACGTTGAAGATCTACTCTACACCGACAGCTGGGCTCACTTCATTTATCGTGGATGGAACCACAACAATCAACGGGTTTTTCAATCTTCAAAACGATGTGAACGATCACTCATTCGGGAAAATAATAATCGGAGCAGCGGGGCGGCTGCTCAGCACACGCGGAAGACTCAACGTGTACGGTTGGGACGTTGCTCAGGAAGGGATCGTATGGACGAACAACGGCGATTTCGACCACAACAGCGGTACGGTGGTAGCCTACAACTATGAGCAGTACACCTATCGCTACGAAGGATCCATGACGGGCGACAATGCGTTCTACAATTTCCTCGTAAAGTCTCACACGGATGGAGTAGGGAAGACATCAGTAACCACCATGATGAGGGGTGACGTTCAGGTGATCAACCAACTCTGGGGGGAGAATGGGAATACTGATTTTCTCATGTATAATGCAGGAGTCACCCTCACCCTCGGAAGTGGATCACAATCCTGCACCGTGTATTATATCGAACTCGGAATGCAGAGTTACAATGACTGTACCGTGAAGGGTTTCTCACCATCATATCCAGCGTATATTATGGGGAATGTATCAGAACATTTCATCGATGGGACCTTCACCAATAGACAATGTAGCCAGGGGTATATCGGGGATCTTGTGTTCGTTGGAAACATCAATACCGGCGTCATTGATTCCGGGGTGATCACTCTCGTCGGTGACGTGTCCTTCGAGGATCTCACGATCGATAATCCGTCAACATTAGATCTCGCAGGATATCGTATCGATGTGTTCGGAATAATGGTGATCGGAACCGGATCCTCTCTCGACCTCTCTGGAGGATCTATTATCGGGTATGATACACTCTCGATCGCGGACGATTGGGGATCTTCAGGGGATGAAGCAGACGGGACGATCCAGACGCAGAACGGGATCACGTTCAGCAGCACATTGACGATACCATCGGGATCTACTCTATATCTCAACGACAATCCTACGGTGACTGTACCAGGGACCTTCACAATCACCTCTGGAGGGGTATTCGAGGCACCATCTGGTGAGATTGACTTCGGTGGATTTGCGTCGAACAGCGGGTCATTCTACCACAATGACGGAGAGGTAATATGGTCCGGATCGAAATCGGACATTTCTGGATCATGGACATTCTACGATGTACGAATCAACGGTGGAGGGAACTATATTGATGTCCTTGGGCCTTGGACGGTGGAGCACATTTTCTATGGTGATGTTAATGTTCGATTGACTGGGATTACTCTAACGGTCGGTACCAATTCCGCATCTGGTCAATTCATCAATGGTGGTACGAATACAATTATTTCTCCACGTTCGGGTTCGCCAATGTTTACTGCGGCATCGGCTGATTATCCAGTGATAATAACGGGTAATGATGGGAATCTGGTTGGCAATGGTGCAGTCATGGCACTTCGATGGTTGGATTTTAGAGTTAATGTCAATACCGGGTACAATTCAATAACCTATTCTCTT
>CAZTGJ010000312.1:0-3951 GCA_964613025.1 uncultured Thermoplasmata archaeon
GGGAAAACCTCAACTAACTTTCTATTCGGAAGTAATGCTATTCGGAACTACTGATGTGGGGGGAATATTTATTATGAAGGATTTCCCTGACCCCTCAAAGGGATTCAAAATGGACGAGAATTTCACGTGGTTCGCAAACGCAGACCTCAGCAAATATGAGGATAAATATATTGCTATTGTTGATCAGCAAGTGGTTTTCGTAGACGAGGATCCGGAAGTGGTGTACTCCTCGGCAAAGAAAAAGTATCCTGAGAAAGAGGTGATCTTGTGGAAAGTACCTCATGGGGACTCCTTCATCTTTTAATCTGGAGAAACTTTGATGGTAGATTTCGCATACAAAAAGGAGAAGTTACATTCAGGGGAGATCATTTATCGCCCGGTGGCAAAGGTGTATCTTCAAAGGAAAGGGAAGGAGTGAATCCCAGAATACTTCTACGTGGATTCTGGTGCTGATTTTTCTCTTATCCCCTTTAAATTTGGTCGCTTTATTAGGTTGGACGAAAAGAAAGATGTAACAAGAAAAATCGGAGGAGTCGGAGGTTTGATATCAGTGCGTATGGTTTCAATCCCAATGAAAGTGAACGGTGTGAAATTTGATTGTACAATCGCCTGGGCACAAATCGAAAATGTACCTTTCCTTTTAGGACGAGAAAGTGTTTTTGACAATTTTGATATTGAATTTCTGCAAAGAAATAGAATTACCAGTTTCAAGAGGTAAGGGAGGGGGGTGGGGGACAGTGAAACAAAGTGAAACTGTGGGTCAATAAGAAAATATGGAGAGGGGGTGGGGGGAAGGGGAAATTGGTGGAAAACCAAAGGTTACAGGTCCGACTTTTTCTCTTCGACCAACTTCTTCAGCTCGTACAACCGGCTGATGGCATCGATGGGGGTGATCCGCATGACATCGATCTTCTTGAGCTCTTCAGACAGTTTTCGC
This sequence comes from uncultured Thermoplasmata archaeon, assembly GCA_964613025.1. Classification (GTDB taxonomy): domain Archaea; phylum Thermoplasmatota; class DAOVMN01; order DAOVMN01; family DAOVMN01; genus CAZTGJ01. The sequence goes on from CAZTGJ010000312.1 coordinate 938, forward strand.
AGGTTCTCTGGGATGTCTTGCCCGTCTCCTTCTTCCGTCCCTATCGTTTGACGGTTACCCATCTTCCCATTCTGGTTCCTACCTTCCATAGCACCACCCTCGGCAACCCTGCTGATAACGGTTCCGTCGAAGAGTACGGTCTGAAGCTGCTTCTTATCCGGGAGGAGTTTGTCCACGGTGATGTGGTTCTCCTCCTCGATCATGCCCAAGACGCTCTTACTTTTCTCCACCACCTCTCCCGGAAGTCCGGCAAGTGCCGCAACCTGGATCCCATAGGATTTATCTGCGGGCCCGGGCTCGATCTTCCTGAGGAATACAATGTCGTCTTTTCTGTCGAGAACCGTGATATGGTAGTTCTTCACCCGTTTGAGAAGGTGCTCCTGTTCCGTGAGCTGGTGGTAATGAGTTGCAAATAATGTCCTTGCACCGATCCTGCTCCGGTCGTGAATGTAATCCACCACTGCCCAGGCGATGCTGAGCCCGTCGAAGGTGGAGGTTCCGCGGCCGATCTCGTCCAGGATCACAAGTGATCGTGAGGTTGCGCTGTTGAGAATGTTGGCAAGCTGGAGCATTTCCACCATGAAAGTGCTCTGGCCGCGATTGAGGTCATCGAAAGCCCCGACCCGTGTGAAAATCCGGTCCACCAGTCCGATCTCGGCTTGTCGGGCTGGAACGAACGAACCGATCTGGGACATGAGGACAATGAGGGCCACCTGACGCATGTAGGTGGATTTCCCAGCCATGTTCGGTCCGGTGATGAGCAGGATCTGTTCATCCTCACAGTCGAGGTTGGTATCATTGGGTACGAAGTTGACCTCGGTATTCTGTTCCACTACCGGATGCCGTCCATCCTTGATGTCGATGCGGGTCCCGGTAGAAAGTTGTGGTCTGACAAAGGAGTTCTCCACTGCAACCACCGAGAGGCTGAGAAGAGCATCGATCATGCCGACGGCCCTGGCTGTTGTCTGGCTTTCTACGACTTTTTCAGCAACCATATCCCGGAGCTGGACGAACAGTTCGTATTCCAGGGCTGTGGATTTCTCATTGGCAGAAAGGATGGTATTCTCCATTTCTTTCAGTTCCGGTGTGATGAAGCGCTCTGCATTTGCCATGGTCTGCTTGCGGATGTAATCCTCGGGAACGAGCCTGAGATTCGCCTTACTGACCTCCAGAAAGTAGCCGAACACACGATTGTATTTTATCCTGAGGTTCTTGATACCGGTGCGTTTCCGCTCCTTTTCCTCAAGGGACGCGATCCACTTCTTTCCGTGGCGCGCAGCATCCCTGAACTCATCGAGCTGGGGATTGAAACCGTCCCTGATGAAACCTCCCTCCCGCACCGTTGCAGGAGGCGAATTCACAACCGCCCTCTCAAGTTCAGCAACCAGTTCGGGAAGGGGATCGATCTCTGTCTCAATTTTTCTCACCAATGCGGATGAGGCACCTGAAACAAGCTCTTTCACTTGGGGGAGCACCTTGAAGGATTCCCTGAAGGCAACCAGCTCCCTGGCTCCACCTGTACCAAAGGAGATTCTGGAAATAATCCGCTCCACATCCTTGACACCGGTAAAGGTCTCATGGAGATCATCCCGCAGGAAACCATTGTTGACAAGTTCCTCTACTGCGTCGAGACGACCGTCGATCTCCTGAATGTTCATGAGGGGCTGGAGAATGAACTTCTTGAGAAGACGTGACCCCATGGGTGTGATTGTCCTGTCCAGCACCCAGAAGAGGGAACCCTTTTTCCCACCGTCGAGTATGGCCGAAAGGAGTTCGAGGTTCCGGACCGTGGTGGAATCCAGGATCATGAAATCCTCTGATGAAAACGAGGAGAGTGATCGGATGTGGGTGAGGGTGCGCTTGGACACTTCGGTGACATAGGCAAGAGCCCCTCCTGCAGCGGCAACTGCTGCAAGCTTGCCATCGAAACCGAATCCGTCCAGATTCATCACCTTGAAATGATCCTTGAGCAGTGAGAGTGCTCCCCAGTAACCGAAGGCATCGGAATCGTAGATCTGCATCGAGGCGGATATGCTCTCTTTGATGGTCCTGAGGAGCTTCTCATCGTCCTGGAGGGCGGAAGGGTAGATGAGTTCAGCCGGTGAGAATCGAGTGATCTCGCTGAGCAGTTTTTCCTTTCCCGTGATCTCTGTGGCGGCAAATTCACCTGTGGACAGATCGAGGATGGAAAGGCCATAAGTCTCCTTTGATCCGGAGACCGCCATGAGATAGTTGTTTCCCTGCTGGGAAATGAAGCTCTCTTCAACAAGGGTTCCCGGGGTGACCACCCGGATCACATCACGCTTCACGATCCCCTTTGCTTTCTTGGGATCTTCAATCTGTTCGCAGATCGCAACCTTGTACCCCTTCTTAATCATGCGGGAGAGGTAAGGTTCCAGTGCATGATAAGGGATACCCGCGAGCGGGATATCCTTTCCGAACTCTCTGCCCCTGGTGGTCAGGGTAATGTCCATTTCCCGGGATGCGAGCTTGGCATCTTCGTAGAACATCTCATAGAAATCGCCCATTCGAAAGAACAGGACACAACCGGGATATTGTTCCTTGATCCGGTGGTACTGCTTCATGAAGGGGGTGGTCTTTCTGGGCTTCACGGAAGGGGAGTTCAGGGATGAGGTTTAAACTTTTTGGATAGTTAATCTTCGCGGATTTGTTTGCACGCGGATCTGGCGAATGATACGGATCTTCGCAGATTGATTATATCTTGGGAAAAAAAACCGCCATTATTTTCGTTGGAATTCATGTTTGAGGATTCGTACCATCTCCATTGCACCTGTCCCTTTTTGGAGTAAGCCCGCAGCGTCATTCCATTGCATTCTATTCCACTGCCCCCCACCCCCCCCCACCGCCTCCAATTGGTTGATTGCATTAAAGAACGTGATAGAAGAAAAGGGGAAACCAGCTACCAGTAAAATAGAGAGACATTACCATAAAAAAAAAGAGAGCAAGAAAGTCGCCTTCGGCGACAACTTCTCTCTTTCAAGGGTCTAATTCAA
>CAZTGJ010000313.1:0-3934 GCA_964613025.1 uncultured Thermoplasmata archaeon
GTGAAATGTGTACTTTCCAGTGTAGGAGGGCTTCAGATCACTGAACTCTTACTTTTTTTTGATGTATGATATCCTAGCTGATTTTCCTATCTTTCCAAAGATTTTTCAATAGGTTAATTACTTAGGAAAAGGTTGATACTGTAATGGAAGTGAAGGGTTCGCCACACCAACATGCCATAAAAGATAAATTAGCCACGAGAATTTCCCATGAAAATTCTTCAATTCAGGAAACTGGTGGATACAACACAATAATGATTAGGCACGACAACCGATCCTTAAGATTTCACATTAGGCATGATATCGAGTCCACATACGGAGATATAATGTTAAATCGCAATTTCGATAAGGGAGCAGTTTCTATTTCACCCATCCCAGGGATGACGAAAGGCATCAGGGAAGCGATAATGGGAGAAATGATCGTGGAGAGGCGGGACAGTGAAAACGGTGTTACCAAGGTTGTGGCAACCGGACTGTTCAATGTCGAAGATGCCGAGACAGCTCTCCCGTGGATCAGGGAGGTAAGATGATGGACGAGGAATACCGGAGGACCATCTGGAAAAAATATTCAAAATCTTCCACAGATATAACAATGTTGGGACCACTGGTGAGGGATTGGGGCTTACGGCTATCAAACAAATACTGGAGAGACACAATGGCAGTATCCACGTGGAATCCAAGTATGGGAAGGGGAGTACGTTCATCGTTTCACTTCCGGCCGGTCGAAATCCGCTTACGGGAGGAACAATATGATATGCAGACCCATTTCCCGCATAAGCATCCCCTCTGGATCGAATAGCCAAAAAAAAGGATACTTTATACTACTAGTGGCGGTGAGTGAGAACAATGGATAATCATGCATCGAAAAAGTCTGTCAAATCATTGACCATGTATCTTGTAGTAGGCATCATCATCATCGCCTCCGCCATCGGCGGCCATTACCTGACAACGGGCCTTACCGATTTCAAGAGGAATGAGATCACTGAAGAAAGTGATGCATTTATTCAGGCCCTTTCCTATTCCATGCTGAACGAATTGAATCATACGGAATATACCGTGAATGCATTAGCACAAACACACCAATTAGAGGATGTACTGGGAAATAGCACCCATCATGACATTGATGATGCCAATATGGTTTTGGACAATTATCAGGAATCATTCAATGTGAGCGTGTGCTATCTTATGAATCTGTCTGGTGGAGTTGTTGCATCTTCGAATCGGGAGAGTGAAAAAAGTTTTGTTGGGAACAATTATGGATTCAGACCATACTTCCAAAAAGCAATCATGGGTTCGCCAACCAGGTATTTTGCCCTTGGCATCACCTCGGGGACACGAGGTTTCTATGCCAGTTCTCCTGTCACGAATGAGAACGGGACCATTATTGGTGTTGCTGTGATAAAGAGGGAACTTGATTCACTCGAAAAGGAGATGGGAGAGTATGATTTCACATATCTTGTCAGTCCGGAAGGTGTTATTTTCCTTTCATGTGAAAACTGCTACATGGTGAACAGAACCATGGGTCGTTTGAACGATACCACCATAGCGAATTTGCGTGCTTCTCGCGAATTTGGCGATGGCCCCTTCGATCCGTTCATTGAGGATGAGTTAAAAAATGGGGATGAGGTCGAGATTGACGGTAAGAAATACCTGGTTTCGATTCAGGAGATTAATGATGACGGGTGGTCACTCTATGTGTTCAATTCATTGGATGAAGAGCGGCAATTCATGTGGATTGGCATCATCATTTCTATCCTGATTCATGTCATTATCCTTGGACTTTTCGCATATTTCATACATGTGAAAACAGCCTCCGTCAAATTGGAGGAAAGTGAGAACAGATTCCATTCTCTTTATGATTCCATGAAGGAAGGAGTTGCTCTTCACAGGGTCATATCTGACGATTCGGGAGTTCCCGTCGATTATTTAATCCTTGATGTCAACCCATCCTATGTATCCCAAACCGGGGTATCAAGGGAGAAAGCCCTGAATCGTAAAGCATCAGAGCTATATGAAACCGGAGAACCACCCTACCTCAATGAATATTCCCACGTGGCTAAAACAGGAGAGCCAAATACGTTCGAAACCTACTTTCCACCTCTGGAAAAATACTTCTCCATCTCGGTGATCTCACCCCAAAAGGATCACTTTGCTACTGTTTTCACGGACATCACGGCGCGAAAGATCAATGAGGAAACGATAAGGGAAAATCAATCTCAACTCCTTGCCATCACCTCAGCTGCCATGGATGCTATTATCAAGATCGATAATCATGGAGCTATTGATTTTTGGAACGATGCTGCGACCAAAATATTCGGATACAGGGCTGATGAAGTCATGGGGAGAAACCTGCACGATATTTTGGTGCCCGAGCAATACTTTGAGAAACATCGTACGGCATTCTCGCTGTTTCAGCAATCCGGTAAAGGGGGAGCCATGGGAAGAACCACGGAACTGACGGGAAAGCACAAAGACGGACATGAGTTTCCAATTGAACTTTCCCTCTCTTCTACGAAAATCAAGGAGAAATGGAATGCTATTGGTATTGTCCGGGATATCTCCGAGCGGAAGCAGGCCGAGGAGGAGAGGGATGAACTTATGAAATTGCTCGAGGACAAGAGTGAGGAGCTTCAGCAGGTGGTCTATGTTACATCCCATGACCTTCGCTCCCCCTTGGTGAACATTCAGGGATTCAGCGATATCCTCGATCTTGGTACTCAGGAGATCCTTCAGCTTCTGGAGAACGATGCCATTCCCAAAGAGATCAAGGAGAAGGCCGAAAAGATCTCCCAGGATGATATTACCGAATCAATTACCTTTATCAGAGCGAGCATCGATAAGATCGAAGCCCTTATTGACGGTCTTCTGAGGATCTCCCGTCTTGGCACGGCATCCCTGAACCCCGAACATCTCAATATGAACGACCTTCTTCACGAGGTAGAAAAGACAATCGAGTTCCGCATTAAAGAAAAAGGGGTAACTTTATCCATAGAGAACCTCCCCGATTGCCGGGGAGACAGGATGCAGGTCAACCAGGTGTTCACCAATCTCTTGGATAATGCCCTGAAATACCTTGATCCCCAAAGGCCGGGAGAGTTAAGAGTCTCAGGGCGGGAAGAGGATGGAAATGTGATATTCTCAGTGGAGGATAACGGGGTTGGAATAGCTCCGAACCACATTGATAAGGTGTTTCAGATATTTCACCGGATCGATAGGTCTGCCACTGATGGAGAAGGGTTAGGTCTCACAGCCATCCGCCACATCATGGACCGGCACCAGGGAAGGACCTGGGTGGAATCAGAATTCGGTAAAGGAAGTACATTTTCGATTTCATTCCCTATGGAAGGAAAAGAAGAGGTGGACCATGCAGGATGAGGCGGTAATCTTTCATGCAGAAGATGATGACGGACACGCCAGACTTGTCAGGAAAAGCATGGAGCGGTGCGGAATAACCAACAGGATGATACGATTTCATGATGGAAAAGACCTCATGGATTTCTTCAGGAGTAGTATCAACGGAAACGTGATGGAAGAGGATGTGATGGTGAAAGAAATGATTGAGGAAGCGGGGGGGGAGAAAGAAAGAGCGAGGAGGAGAAGCAAAGAGGGGAAGCGATGAGGGGGGCGGATGAGGAGGGATGGGAAACAAATCCCTGTGTCGTTCTTTTGGACATCAGGATGCCAAGACTGGATGGGGTCGAGGTGCTCCGACAAATGAAGGATAACCCCCGCCTGAAATCGATCCCGGTTATTGTTCTTTCCACCTCGGGCAACCCTGAAATCATTCAGAAATGCATAGGTCTGGGAAGCGAAAATTATATCATTAAACCGGTGAACTTCAATGAATTCTGGGCGATGATCCGGAACCTGAGCGCAATTATCAGCAAAAAAAAGCACCCTTCGGGTGCAATTTGAGCCTTCCGGCTCATTGACTTGA
>CAZTGJ010000314.1:0-3928 GCA_964613025.1 uncultured Thermoplasmata archaeon
TAAATAAGCTTTACTCAGAAAATCCATTGAATTTCCTTATAGGGGTACAAAAAAAATACCTAGCCTATCTTCTCCCCCATCCCCACCTTTTCCTTTGTGCTCCATACTTCTTCCCCCCACCCTTTGCCCCATCACATTCTGGATTTCCTCGCTTTCGGTTATTCCTGTGTAATCCACGGATTTCCCTCTCTTGGTCAGGTGAAACAGTATTCTTCTCAATAAGGATAAGATCAGCCTCTGCTTTTCGAAGTGACAGGTGATATCCCTTTACCTTGAAATCGATAGGATCCCCAAGGGGAGCTTTCCGAATCACCTCAATCCCACTCCCTTTGGTCAGTCCCATATCTATAAGTCGCCTTCTCAGGGCCGGTTCCCCTCTCACACTAATGATGACGGCACGTTGTCCCGGTTCCAGTTCGCTGAGGAATACTTCCTTGTCCATGTGTTTCACGTCATGTTGGGCATTGATCTTACAGAAGTGTAGGTACAAATAATTTCTTTAGGTCCCCCTAATTTATCATGGATGTTAAAGTTTTCCAAAAAATGCAGTTAATTCACAGATAAAACGACAGACCACTTCACCAAAAGAAAAATTGAATTCTGCCATCAGGAGAATACCTGATTCATGATTACTCAATTTTATCACCATGATTGTGACATCCTTCTTGCATACTTTCCCCCAAGAAAAACCTTATCTATTGGAACATATGTCGTTGTATATGAATTATGAAAGCAACGAAAATGAACATTTCCCCGTTCATCTGAACAATCAGATCCATGATCTGCTGGAGGGCAATGAGATCGGGTTGGAACTTCTTCACTTTCTTGAGACGGATAATGAAGTCCAAGGACTGTTAACCCATGGAAATACGCTTGCAATAGGGCGATTGAACTTCAATGACCATGGCCCCACTCACTCACTCATTGCATCAATAAATGCTCTCTCAATCCTGAAAATACTTCACGAAAAAGGTGTTGAAACTACAATCGAAAAGGAGCTTTGGGGTAGCTATGAGGACTCCCAGGTTGTGGTTCTGGTAGCAACCTATCTTCACGACATTGGAAATGCCATCCACCGAGAGCATCATCACCAATTTGCTCTCTTTCTGGCAAATCCTATTCTCAGAACTATCCTACCATCCCACTACTCTGGGGAAAAGGCGCAACGAATGCGGGCGTCTATTCTGGAGTGTATCTATTCACACGACGAAAGCGCTGTTTGTTTGAGCATCGAGGGGGGGTGCGTCACCGTCGGTGATGGGGCGGATATGGCAAACGGAAGAGCTCGCATTCCATTTTCAATGGGGAAGATAGATATCCATTCTGTTTCCGCCCTCTCCATCAAAGAAGTAAATATCGTTGAGGGTATCAGAAAACCGATACGGATCGAAGTGACTATGACCGAATCCGCAGGCGTTTTCCAGATCCAGAATGTCCTTGGGAAAAAGATCGATGTGTCTGGATTAAAGGACTTCATCGAGGTCCGTGGAAAGGTTATTGGTGAAGATCACAGCATCATCACCGAGATCGAATTCTAATAACCATTATCTCATGCGGTTCGATATCCAACGGCCGATTGTGACAGCTTCAATTTTCTGAAAACAGAAGGATCGTCAGCTTCTTCAGCCTTTCACTTTCTGGAGATTTTCGAGTTCCCAGGTCACAACAGTAATAGTCAGAGTAAATTCCAGCCGTTCATCATACCCAGGGGTGGGGTTGTTGTCGTTCACATAGGTAGCCCTTACGTAAAGGTCCTCGGGTTCATGCTGAAGCTCTTCGTACAGTGCACTTTCACTTTTAGCCTCGATGGTGAAATTATCTCGAGTTAAATTTGTGTTAGAATTAACGGTCCAGTTCACATTGATCGCACCGGTGAATCCGGATCTGGTTTCATCAACAGGATCTCGTGAATCGTTGGAACTCCAGACCTCAAGACGAACATCCGGAGGACCAACATCATTGTCTATATCATTCCAGCTAAAATTTACATCGTAGCGAAGGATCTGATAACTGATCTCCTGTCCCTCTCCTTCAAGGGTTTCTCCTTCAACAACTTCCTCCACCTCATCGAATAAAATCTCATGCGTGAGGTTAACATCAGCATAGTAGAATCGTTTGTCATCATCATCGTCGTCTTCCTCGTACCAGGTGTTCTTTCCACCAAGAGATGCTCCGCCGATGACGATTGGGATAAGAATGATTGCCAGGATGGCAGGGACGAATTTGTTCCATTTTGTATCAGCAATGAATGGAAGCCTAATATCAACCGGAGATGGTTTTCTGGCCACCTCCTCCTCCGCCTCGTAGTGATCCCAGTCCTCCGGTTCTTCATCCCAGATTTCCTCTTCAGTGTCACCAGCCCATTTTTGTTTTGCCTTGGCTATGTAAATATCATAGAGAACGAGCCCTGTTATGGTGAGAAGACCGTAGCTGGCAATAATTGCCCAGAAGATCTTTGGCATTTCCATGGATTCTGCAAAATGGCCGAATATGAAACCACCGATGAAATTGCCGCCTACCTGTCCTATCCCCGCGGGAATAAAGGCATATCCCATGTACACGGCAACTTTATCCTCCGGAGCGATCTTGGAAACATAACTGATGAAGTTGGGGTGAGTGATGAATTCCCCAATTGAAAATAAGATGATGCCGGCAACAAAAAAGATCGGGATGGCAGTCATCCCAAGTAAAAGTATCCCAAATACGAAAATGGAAACACCGGTTATCATCAAGTGAAGTGAGTCGTATTTCTCAACTACCTTGCTGAGGTAGAATCCAACCGAAATGATGGTTCCCGGGTTAATGATCGCCAGATAAAATACACTAAACCAACTGGGCATGATATGAAAATGTTTCATGTAAATTGGCATGAAAATATGAGCGGTCCCGAACATGAACCAAAATCCTGAATAAATCAACAGGAGATAGACGAATGATCTGTCCTCTGCTACGGTAATCAAGGTTTTCAATGACCCGAATATATCCTTGTCAGGGTTGGGTGTTATCGGGTCCTCGATCCTGAAAATGGTTATGAGAAGGTTGATGGAAATGAGAGCAGCAGATAGGAAGAAGACCTGCTCCGAATTCTTCTCCGGATCAAAGATTTCGATAGTCTTGAAAAACCCGATGGTGAGGGGAACAAGGAAGGCCCCGAGATTGATCATCCAGTAGTATATTGAAAAGGCTGCATTCCGCTGTTCTGTTCTGGTAACATGGGCAATTGTTGCGGAAATGAGTGGCTTGAAGGAACCTGCACCGATACCGAGCAGAAATATACTCAGCACGACCATTTGCAGATCCGTAAAAAAGCCGAAGGACATATACCCACCGATCATGAAAAAGAATGCTCCGATCAACGCTTTTCGATACCCAATTTTTTCTGCCAATGCAGCAGCAATCAGAGGTACAAAATACAGGAGGGCCATGAGGGTTCCGGTGAGCATTCCGGTTACTCCGGCCGAGAAACCCAGATTATCATGAAGATGAATTCCTAGGATTGCAATAGTTCCGTAGTATGCCCCCCTTTCCACGAGTTCCAGACCATTGATCATCCAGAAACTTCGGGAAAACTGAGAGGTATATTCTGACATACTTTTCTTGTAATGTTCGTAGGGCATATCTATCCTCACAAAAGTATTTTCATGACGGTGAGGTGATAATAATTAAAGATTTTGCGCACTCCGCCAGGAAATTTATTTTCTCAGAAAATGCGTACAAGGAGGAAGGTAATCATAAGGTTAGGAGAACATTTTTTCGTTCCTTCGTTCATTCATTCCTTTCTTCCTTTCTTCCTTTCTTCTTGCTTCTCTACGTCTCATTACTCCTGTCACTGTAATTTCTACCATTCTTTTCCCTTTCTCCCCCCACTTCCCTTTGTATTACCGCCAACAAGCGTTGCGGCCATTTTCACCCTTGAGATATGAAGAGA
>CAZTGJ010000315.1:0-3918 GCA_964613025.1 uncultured Thermoplasmata archaeon
ACATATCGCCCCAGTGTCCACATTTTATAGTCTTGCAGTGCTCCTACAACCTAGAATATAGTTGATTTCATCTGATTCCATGGAGAATGAAAAATTCAACACTTCATAGCTACTTACATTATCACTCTGAATCGTCAGCCTCTGATACCACTCAAAATGATGGGTCGGTTCCTGTCCTTCCCTTTCCTTCCAACCCGCCATGGTTCCTTTATCCCCAAGATAATATTCGATATCTCCCTCCATCCCCGATAGGTTGATTGAACCCTTGACCTCCGAGGGTTCATCAAAGGCAGAGATTGTGTAGATACGGTAGTCCCCTGTTTCAAGTACATCATGGACCATGACGGATTTCTCATCACTGTATTCTCCGATGAACAGATCAGCAATCGCATAGATTCCCAGAACGAACAGGAGAAGTGCTACCGTTCCCCCGAAGGCCGCTATTGAATGGATACAACGCTCTTTATTGCCGAATGGCTTTCTCGTTTGCAGATGCTTCATGAATAAAATGAGATAGGCCACAAGATAATAGATACCGAAAGTCATAGCCCCTATCTGAATCATGGTCCACATGATGTCAAGAAGTGCTATTTCCCCGATGGCTGAAGCGGGGAGATCAATGGTTGTAAACATGAGATACAGGAGAATACTGGCATGGATCCCTTTCTTCACGTACAGATATCCAAGAGCACACCCAAGGGGGAATGACAGGATCAGGGAAAGCCAGTACCAGGTCATGTGAAAAAACGAGAACACCGATGCCGAGAACAGGATAAGGAGGAGGGTGAGGGCATTCAGTCCGATCCTATCTCCGAGGAGATATCTTCGATCATCCTTTTGAAGAAAGTTCATCATGTGCATTTTTATTCCCGGTGTTCCTGACACACATCCGTTTTTCATCACTTTTATTCCATAGTTTTCCGCAAGATAAAGCTGGAAACCAATGAGAAAAACGAGAAAGAACACTCCGTTGAACAGAACCTCCTGGGGGAGCCCATAAAGTACTTCATGAAGCGGATCTCCGGTGGTAGAAAATGGGTTTTGAGTGTGGATATCCCCAAACTGGAGGAAGAAAAAGTTCACTACTTCATTGTAAGCAAGCAGCGCAAGGGTCATTAAACAGATGAGGACAAATGTGTTCTCGGATTGTGGAGAGAACAACATCTTTCTGTTTTCTCCTGATCCCTGGTGCGAAACTGTTTCGGCTGTTTCAGATGGATGATGTGGTTCTTCGCCATATCTGCCGTTCGCTGAATGTCCTCATACCCCACTGAGAGCTCACGTTTCATGAGCCTGATGAATTCGCTCCCTTCTCGTTTCATCACCTGGTACACCAGCAGGACGATGATCCCAACGGTAAATGCGTAGAGCAGTGTGGCGATCCAGCCTCCCAGGAGAATGCTGACCCCGAAGAAACCAACCTCCTCACCACTATGGGAGGGGAATTCAGAGAGAGGAGCGAGGATCATGAGGAACAGAACAATGACCATGTTCAGCAGGAGAACGCCCATGACAAGGAAAAGGACCACGCCAATGGGATTCTGAGTGAAATAGACCCCAGGGTCAGAACTGAACTTTTTCAACCACTTCCTACCGGAATCCTGATCCTGGTGGGGGGCATGGACTCGGGGGGAAGGCAGCGGATTCTTTATGCGTGAGTCATGGGAGGGAGGTGGAATATGATACATTTCTGGAATCCTTCCATCCCAGGATGTGGATCTCAGTGCATCTCCCAGCCTTCTCCACAGCGATTGCCTGGTCTTAACGTTCTTTCCTTTTTTCTGATTCAAACCGATGGCATCACCAGAGCGTTCACTCTGCATTTCAGTCACCTCATATTCCTGCATCTTTGCGGACGTATGGAAATGTAGGTTATAGAATTATAAATAGTTTTTGTTACCCGATTTGGATAGGAAAACCATAAGATGACGGCAACTATCAATACTGGGAAATCATGAGATCGACCGAGTACATCCCGGATAGGTGATCACATAGGTATTGATCGATCACTTCCCATGATCCAATTCTATACTTTCTTGCCGCAGTGGGGACACGCTTTCCAACCCGACTGGATCTTCATGCCGCAGTGCAAACAGATACGGTCCTTCGCCTCGCCACTCCCACCAGATCCACTTCCCCCTGGCCCTGCTGGGGTACCGGTTCCCACGAACTTTGAGAACGAGTCGGTCATCTTGACCTGGTGATCCCGCTCCCGTTCCTCGGCGTTCGTATAGGTGTCCATGTTGTACTTTGCCTTCTCGGCCTCGATCTTTGCTAGCTCGATCTCTTTCTGGTTATCGAGCTCCTTGAGCTTGAGATCCTTTTCATTGAATTCCCTGATCTTCTGATCCTTCATCTTCTCCTTGAGCCCGATCATCTTTTCAAGGGTCTTCATATCCTGTTCATCCTCGATCTTCTCCTTTTCGAGATGGTCCATGGATTCCGACCATCTCCGTTCCCTTGCCTTGCCGAATGTAATATCCTTGGCTTCCTCGGCTTTCAGGACCTGGGTCTTGTGCAATTCTCCCCTTCTCTCGCTGTCCTTGATGTACTCGGCTTTGAAAATTGCATCCTTCCGCTGGGACTCAAGATCGATCTGGGTTGCGAACTCCTGGGTCTTGTCGTGATCCGTTTTCCCGAATCCGGCATAGAGGTCCTGGAGAAGAATTCCCCAGAGTCCAAGTGTCTTTCTCAACTGGACCATGGCCTCGGTCTGAAGATCCTTGGATACAATGGTATCCCCATGGAATTCCGAGGCATTATGCCGTGCAATGACCGGCTGGAAGACCTTTGCGCTCATCTCCTTCATGAGCTTCTCAATGATGTCCTGTTTAGTGAGACTGCTTCCTTCTGTCTCGAATCCATTGAATACCTGCTTCTTTCTGAAGATACCTTTTTCCTTATACATGGGGACGATGTATTCGCGCATGAAATTAAGGAGTTTGGAGGCATCATTGGTGTTGATCTGCATCTTCACTGTGATGGTCCCATCGATGTTATTGTAATCCTTCGTTGCTCCCGAGAAGGGTGCATCCACCTCGAAGGGCCGGGTGTCCACGAAAAGATAGACCACATCCTTTCCCATCCCTGATTTTCGTGCAAGCCAGTTCTTGAAGCCGCCCCCCATGTCCTTGAGTCTGGTCTGGGTGACGATCTCATTGATCTTACCTTCTTCCATGAGGACGAGTGCTTCCCCTGGTCCGAGCACGATATCCTGTTTCCAGAAACCCTTGATGTCAGCCTTTTCAAATATCCTGGCAACAGTCCCCTCGAAATCTCTCCATTTCATTTTTTCACCTTCTTCACCTTTTCAACCTTCTTGATGATCGCAATGCGGTTCTCGAATGTACCCCGTGCAGTGGTCAGGAACCCTTTAATCGTCCTGAGACCGGGATCGGCACTTTCCTGTTCCCCCTGGGAAACAGCTTTTTCCAGCAATGAGATCGCCTTCATGGCGCTGTCCAGTTGCTGGATCATCTGATGATCATATTTGACCAATGATTTCAGCACCCTTCCGGAGGCGGATCTCTGGATGGAGAAGAAGGGATACTTGTGGCCGGTCTCCGCCATTTCGATGTCGTTCCTGAAGACATCCACCACGTCGATGACCTTCTGGGAAGCCACACGGGTGTCGAGATTCCCGTCCTCCATGATGTTGAGAAGATGATCCCTGAGGGTATCAAGCTGAACCATAAGCTTTCTCCGTACCGCCATATCATCCTCTTTGCGCCTTCCAAACTTGTATCCGGAGTACCCTCCGATGATTTTTGCAGAGGATAGTGCAGTGTTAATCAGCGTTATTGTAGGCTCCATATTTTCACCTGAAAGGCCCAATAAGACCCTAGTTTATAATATTTTTGGTTTATGGTAAGAGTTCAGCCATGTGAAGTAAGTGCGATTTTCATTCCCTGAGTGATG
>CAZTGJ010000316.1:0-3897 GCA_964613025.1 uncultured Thermoplasmata archaeon
TTCTTCGCGAAAACAAATATGCACTGAAAACCTACATGGATGCCGCCATTCTTGTTAATGTTTCCCCGGAATCCCCCGTTGCCCGGGATCGATCTCTTTTCGAGAACCGAACCAATCTTCTTTTTAATACAGCCCTCTCTCTGCAACTAAGTGATGCCATGTACACTACAAAACACCCATTATCCACATACCTTGGCTTACCCATATACAGGGACCTGACACTTGAGCAGATCGATGTGTTCATCAATCCCGATCCAGCGATCATCGAAGGGATACACAGCTATCCCGATGGTAGATCCCGGGGAGAGTAGGTATTACCAGGATGGGGAGTCTCAATCTCTGGAAGACGAAAGAGACTCTTGGTCCCGGTCTTGATCCCCATTCCATCCTGACCACCTCCCCCATTTTTTTAAAATGATCTAAGATTTGAAGAGTGGTGAGCTCCTGGTGAATATTTTCTTGATGGGATAGCCGGAGGTAACGATACTGATTGCCAGAATGTCCGGGTGGTTCCCGAATACATCTTTCAGGATCTCTTCCGTGGATGGTGAGGCAGGTATATCCACGCACACCGGATCCGAGACTTCCACCTCCAGGAGTGGGCCGCATTGCGAGGTGGTGCACAGGGGAACAAAATCGATGGCCGGAGCAGATGCCGTAGCAATCTCCTGCAGGAATTCAGAGGGGGGCATGCTGTCCTGGGAGACGAAGATCATAGCCTTTTCAGTGATACGAACAATATCGGCAGCAGGTGGCTCTCCCCCAAAGAAGTAGGGTCCGTAACTAGTTGTTTGTATGTTGGTGATTGGTATCGCCAGAAGCGTACTGGTTGGGTGCCATACAGTTGCTGATTTTTCTTCCTCCCCACCCCTTCCCCCCACTCCTTTCCTCACCATCGTCTTCTCCGAAAAGGTTATCCAGAGTCCCTGTTCTGGTGTGAATTCCTGTTTGTACCCAGTTTGGTGTTCAGGCCCGTGGTCTTTTCTATCCTCTCCGTTTTCCCATCCGAAATGAAATAAAAGATGCGGTTTCGAGGTGATTTTATAATCGAGTCCAAATTGCCGTGCTTTCATACCAATTATTTCCAATTCTGAAATGATTCGCTCGAAGGTATTCAGGGATTCCCGCAGTTTTTCGAGGTGAAGTGATAATGCGGTCTCATCGGTGGGACGTTTGAGGAAACGGTAATACCTTTCAATGATCTTTTCGATCTCAGCAGATAATTCCGAAAAAATCTTCTGGGAGTCCTCCCCCTTCGCCCCTCTCTCCAGTGCCAGCTCCATGAATCGTGTCAGTCCATCCTCCATCTCCTTTCTTGCTTCGGCTGAAAGATCACCGGTGACATTCAGGCCAGTAATGGGGTCGAACATACCTTGTTCCGGGAGCATATCCCGTTTCACTCCCCTTGTGGGGTCTTCATTGTTTCCTTGGCTGTCCTGATCTTCGGTATCCATGGGAGCACCGCCTTTCCGAACGTTTTTAATTGCCGCGAGCTATGCGAAGCGTACTATATTTTATTGTTACCCATGACATATCCGTAGGGGGGTGGGGGGGAAGGGGGAGCAGAGGCGCAGGCTGGTAAGATGGAATCGAACTATCTCTGACGTTTTCTTGAAACAAGAATGCCGGAGCAGCCGACACCGACCAGGAAAACCATGAGGCCAAAGCCAGGTATGAAATTATCATCACTCCCACCATCATCCCCGAGATCGACGGTGAACTGACGTATCTCGGAAGTTTCGGTATCGATTCCGTCACTGACAACGATCTTCCAGTAATAGGTGGACCCGTCCTCGAGGCCGTCGGGCAGATATGCTATTGCGGTCAGATTTGTTGCCACAGGAATCGAGGCACCGGGATCCGTTGAAAGATAGACATCATAGGTCAGATCATCATCGTCATCATCCTCACCTTTCCATGCCAGGGCAGTTGAGGAGAATTCTATGACCTCTCCCATAATTGGATATTTCAGTGTGACCGTTGGTCGTGAATTCCCGGATGAACCGTCCATAGTGAAGCTCCAGATATCCGAAAAACTGGAATCGGTTCCGTCAAAGGCTTCCACCTGCCAGTAATAGGTCTCACCGTCCTCAAGGTCGCTGACCTCAAGGGATGGTGATGAAAGGTCTTCTCCAATGACCTGCGACGGATCCGAGGTCGTATCAAGATATACCGTAAATGTCAGATCATCTCCATCATTATCCTCTGCATCCCAGGACAGATCGACCGTGCCGGATGGTACTAGATCTCCGTTCCCGGGATAGAAAAGATCGACTGTCGGTGGAGTGTTCTCGGTTTCCTCCTCCACCGAGAAGCTCCAGATATCGGAATCCGTTGTGTCGGTCCCATCTGAAGCCATGACCTTCCAATAGTACGTCTCCCCCCTCCCGAGATCTGAAATGTCCAGTGAGGTGGCATCGAGGTCTTCTCCAGCCATATCCTGGGGGTCTGATTGGGTATCCAGATAGACTGTATAGGTGAGCTCCTCCCCGTCATCATCGGTCCCTTCCCAGGAAAGCTGAATATTTGTCTGGTCCAGGGATGCTTCGTCCTCCGGGGACTGAAGGGTGACCGCAGGAGGGGAGTTGGTATATTCACGGATCTCCAGATACTGGATCTGGGTATTGCTCCATAATTTATCGTTGTCCCGAACCCGAAGTGAGATCTCATGGGTGCCGATGGATAGTGAGGAATTGATAATGATCGGTTTGTCTCCCCGGTAGATTTCGCCATCCAGATTGGATGTCCAGAGGTAGGTGATCAGATATCCGTCCTCATCACTGCTGTCCGAAGCATCGAATGTGACATCCCTCCCTGCGGTTGCCGGACTGGGATCGATGGAGGTGATCTCTGCTCTGGGTTTCTTGTAGTTCCCCTCCTCGGCACTGACCTGCTTTGTGATCCCTCTCTGCTCATCCGGTTCGGCCCGGGCGTATTTCACCCAGACCTCTACCTCCTCTCCTCCCAGGAGCGGTTCTTCCAGTTCCCAGGTTACCATGGTTGTGTTCACCACACCGTTCCTCACGTCATAGGCATCTCCTTTTTCAGTGGTCACCGTTGTGTCGTTGATCGGTTCCCCATCGATGCTGAGGTTCATGAAAACGGAAACGTTCTCCATATTGCTGCCGAAGATGTCCCCTACCTCCAGGGTGACGTCCGGTCCCCGTGCAGTAAGATCGTACACATAGAGGAAATCCGTGACTCCGAAGAATCCGGAATCATGGGTGGCACTGTCGTAGTAGAATATGAGATCCTCGTATCCGGAATACTCCAGTTCCACTTCGAAGGTGATGTTCTGACCAAGGAAGAAAATGACCTCCTCGGTGTTCATGATCAACTCTCTTATTTCTCCATCATCGTTGTCTGTGAAATCCCTGGTGTCCTGGTAATGCTCATTTCCATCGATATAAATAGTGAATCGTATCGAGGGGTCAGCATCAACTCCATCCTGGGCGATACTATACCAGACGTTGAGGAATTGCGGTGTGAAGTTCATGTCAGCGGACCGCCCTTCCGTGGAGAATGTTCCGATGGGAACCCACTGCTTGTTGAACCGGACAGGTCCTCCCCCCGAATACTGTGCTTCAATCATACGGGAGGGATAGGGGCCGGCAGGATTGGTATTCGTTTCAGGAATGAGCTGGTCGTCTTCCTTGAAGTTCAGGTGCAACGGTGCATCTTCGGCACTTCCCTCGATACCCAGGACGAAGAGAAGGGTCAGAGCGGCCAGCACCGTGATAAGGATCACAGATGCGAATACCAGGAGATTTCTTGAATTCATGTCGATCACAACTCGTGTTCGAATCGAGGATGGTATTAATAGTTTTTGTGAAGGAATCATACTTTTTTTATAGTACATAAAGTATGAAATAATTCGGAAAAGGGAGGGGTAGCCAT
>CAZTGJ010000317.1:0-3893 GCA_964613025.1 uncultured Thermoplasmata archaeon
TGAGGAATTTTAATCCGCCGAAAGTGGGGAAAATTAACCCGCCATTGACAGTGGGTGGGTGGCAGGAGAGTGAAGCGATACTGCGGGTTTTGTTTATTCAAAGTTGGGCGTGGAAGATGACGTCCCATGGTAAGGGCCAGTGGCGATATTGACGTGATGGAGCAAATACTCCGGAAGCTAACGGTGAACGTAGAGAGGATTGGAGGAGGGGGGGAAAAGAAAAGTGTCCCCCAAAATCACAGCAAATGGATGACTTACTTTTTCCGAAGCTCTCGTCTCAGGATCTTTCCGGATATGGTTTTTGGGAGTTCATCGATGTAATCGATGATCCGGGGATACTTATAGGGAGCCGTGGTTTCCTTTACATGGTCCTGTAACTCCTTGGTCAGTCCTGCCGATTCCTCATACCCTTCTGCAAGGACTACAAATGCCTTCACCACGATTCCGCGGACGCCCTTTGGGTCTTCTACCCCAACTACCGCAGATTCCACAACTGCAGGATGCTCGACAAGCGCAGATTCCACTTCGAATGGTCCGATCCGGTACCCAGATGACTTTATTACATCGTCCGACCTTCCCACAAACCAGAAGTATCCGTCCTCATCCATGTAAGCCTTATCCCCTGTGTAGTAATAATTGCCCCGGAATGCTTTCTCCATCTCATCATCATCCTTCCAGTATTCTCTGAATAGTCCTGGAGGTCGTTCTTTACCAAGATAAATTGCGATATTCCCCTCCTCCCCGATTGGTACTTCATTTCCATCATCGTCCACGATATGAATGATGTGTCCGGGAGTGGGTTTGCCGACAGATCCGTATTTGATCGGCATGAACGGGAAGTTTGAGAGAAGACAAACTGTTTCTGTCTGCCCATAGAAGTCAAAGATGTCAAGATCGAATGCATCCTTCCATTCACGGATGATCTCGGGGTTCAGCGGTTCACCGGCACTCATACAGTGCCGCAATTCAAGATCGAACTTCTTGAGATCAAGCTGGACCAACATGCGATATACCGTAGGCGGGGCACAGAATGTTGTGACTCCATAGTCCTCCATTGCCTGCATGAGCTGCTCGGGATCAAATCTACCGGGATTTTCCACTTGAATGATCGCTGCACCAACTATCATCTGACCGAATAATTTCCCCCAGGCAGCTTTTGCCCAGCCTGTCTCGGAAACCGCAAGGTGAATATCCCTGCTTGTAAGAGCCTGGGCAAAGCGGGCAGTAACTTCATGTCCTAATGGATAGCTGTGCGTATGGAGAACCATCTTGGGATGTCCGGTTGTGCCGGAGGTGAAGTAGATAAGCATTGGGTCAGAGCTTTTCGTTCTTTTAGCATCATCAATGTCAAGTCTCCGTCCGGCCTTCGACATTTCATCATCGAAGTTCAGCCAACCTTTCCTCCTTCGCCCAACGATCATCTTGTGTGCAAGAGTTGGACAATCCTTCTCTATGGATTCCACATCTATTACATGATCGATATCAGTGATAATCATCATTCCTTCGGCTCTATTCAATCGATATTCAATATCCTTTTCTGTGAGAAGCACAGTACCAGGCATTGGAATAACACCCAGCTTGAACATACCGATCATCGCGATGTACCATTCTGGTATAGACTGCAGCATGATTAATATTCTGTCACCTTTTTTTACACCAAGTTTTTTCAGAACATTAGCAAATCGATCTGATTGCGTTTTGATATTGTAAAATGTTGTGTATTCACCCTGGCCATATTTGTCAATGGATATCAGAGCCAACTTTGTTCTATCCTGGGCCCACTTGTCTACAACATCAAACCCGAAATTGAAGTATTCGGGTACGACCCACTTGAAATCATCATATTCCTTTTGGTAATCATCTTTAATTTGAGATTCTAAACCTTCTGTCATGATGCAGCCTCCAATAGGGAATCAGCCGGCCGGCACTCGATTGTTATTGCATAAAAAGCTTGTCAGGAACGATACGACAGTTGAAAGTTAAGCTAAAAGTGCATTAATTTTAATTGTTTAATATTATTAATAAAATATCTGAAAAACAAAAAGCAAAATTGAATTATAACAAATATTATTGAGAAAAGTCATGAATGCAGAAGCTTGATCTGCATTAATAGGAAATAAAAAAAAGAAGGAAGAACCCTATCTACGGATAGGGTCCGCCGGTTTTTTCAGTTGATGAGAAGATCCAGTAGGCTTCTCCAGGTTTCACCTGGAAGTGGTTATCCGGCATTCCCGGATACCAAGCGTTGTAAGTGTCTGGAGTGGTATCCTTATCGTATTTGACGATTGCCTGGATCAGTTGTTGGCCACCATAATGATCTTCGATCATCTGTGCCCATACACCTACATCAACGATTTCCATGGAACGGTATCCAATGAGATTCCAGCATTCGAGGAGATCGAATGTTTTGTCACGGGGACAGTCACCAACGATGAAGAACTCAACCTCGAAGGGTGAAATAGAATAAACATAGTATCCTTCACCTTCATTAATGGGGAAATTGACACCGATTCCAGATGTAACAACATATTCCTCGAAATATCCGACGCCTTGACCTGGAGCTTCCCAGCGCACCACATATTTGATGATGTCCTCACCGGCCTGCTCATTGATTTCGGCTGCGAATGCTGCTGCATCATAATCGCCTCCAAGGTCATCAAGTTCGACTCCAATGGATACAAGGTTCCAGCCTTCTCCGATCTGAAGGATGATCAGACAGGGATCCGGGTTATCCCCAGGATCGCAGACACATGCTTTGAGAATATCCCAGTATTCGCATCCATCTATCGGCGGTGCCCCACGTGTCGGACTCTCTGCATCCACCGAAATCTTGATGAGGTAGTGTCCCCAGGGAGCCAACAAACGGTCAGGTGGAGGAGAATTCGGCACTCCATCCACCGTCACTTTAAGCTCCTGGCTGTGAAGGCTTAATAAATTAATATGATCGCCTACTTGATACGAACCATCATCGAATACAAGATCGAAGTAATTGATTGTGGGATCTAAGGAGTCATCCATCTTTTCGTCACCTGAATCAATAATGCCATCCTCGTTAATATCTCTCCATATTTCCCATCCACTGATCCACACAGGCATAGTATAAGTTCCAAGATTCCACACTGTGATATGGTAGATGTTCTCCCAGGGGAGATAATGGGTCTGGCGGTCAAAATAGTGGGAGGGTTCCCAGAATGGATCGATATTGTCTGCTGTGGTAACGGTGAGGTAATCTACATCAGATTCCAGGCCACCCCGGGGTGAGAGATGGGTTTCATTTTTCTTTTCTTTGGTCACATTGTTTCCGCCAATGGTGAATATAACTTTTTCACATACTCCAATTTCGTCGTGGAAAGTTACCTTCAGCTCAACAGGTACGATAGTATTTCCAGGGACGTAGTAGGTACCAGTGTAACTGCCAGTTTCCAAAACCGGCCCCTGGAACTCAAAGTCCCAATGAGATTTTTCGCTTGAAAAATAAGTAATGTTGATGATCTCAAGCTCGACCTTACCCCCACCTGAACCTACTAATGTATTTGTAAGTTCTAAATTATAGGTCTTGGAACCGCTAGGAGTGCCAACATTTCTGATTCGATCTTCTCCTTCCGCCAGCGTAAGCAGATAGGGGGAGGGATCTGCCTCGCTTGGTGATAGCAGTACTGTCATCCCCATGCCGATAAGAATGATTACTGAGACCAGGGCAAGGAGCTGGGTTTTTCGCTTGTTCATGGGGTTTGATGCCATTGTATTCAGTCCTCCTTTGGTCTATTTCTCATTGAGGTGCTTTCTCCGGAAGATGATCATCAGTCCAAGTATGGATATGATGGGCAACATAATGGTGTGGAATTCCGGGATAGTGTAATCACCATCGGCTGCCACGGGGAGAGGATTGTTGC
>CAZTGJ010000318.1:0-3889 GCA_964613025.1 uncultured Thermoplasmata archaeon
ATTTATTACGGTGATCAGTATGAGTATACAGCATTATTTGACTAAGAATCCCTTTCTAACTTCTACTCTTCTCCTGTGTTTGACTTTTTTGCTGACTCTATGTTTTCTAGCACTCCTGGTCAGAGCTGCTGCTGGAGATAGCAATGTTCTCATTGAGATCAGGAATGAAGAGAGGGCCAAGCTGGTTGAGATCCATCAGAGTACCATTCATACAGTAACCATTACCAACGATTTGGGAGAGCAGAATGTTTCCATTCACCTAGCAGCCGAGGTTGCTTCTGTGTCTTTAGAGGGCAATCCATCAAACTGGAAGGTTCTTTTCAAATTTCATGATGAATACACAAACAACATGACCCTTGGGGTGGGGGAAACTGGTATTGTAGAAATCGAGATATTTCCTTCGGATGACGGGTTACCCGGCCAAAGTGCGACGATCCATATTACCGGATATGATGCGTATCTCCCCCTATCTGGCCCAATGAACCATACCCGGACATTACAGAACTCACAAGAAAACACCGAGATCGTCATTACTACCACCATAGGTCATGACTTCCTGCCAAACATCGAGATCGCATCAGGTTCGGATCGGAGAAAACAGGTGAACCCTATAACATCAACATCCTTCATGATAAATATTTCCAACGCGGGTTTTAAAAGTGACTCTTTCAGGCTCACTACCACTGTGGGAAACCCGACCCGTGGGGAAACACGAACGGATGGGACGTGGAATATCACCTTCTCCCCAAGTTCCTTTGTACAGGAACTGAACAGTATCACTACAGGGGTTGGGCACTATGCATTTATCTATGTGAATGTCACCGCACCCAATACGGCTATCTATGGCGATTATCCTTTAACTATCACCGCAACCTCAGTAAACGGGAATGAAGATGATTCGCTGAAATTACATGCAGTTGTACCCATTCCGGATCTCTATCTAAATACAAACGATATCGTATTTTGCCGTTTTCCGGTGATAGACAGTCAGGAGTTGACAATTAACATTACAATACGAAATATGGGGGGGGCAGTAGAGGAATCGTTCGCTGTGGATTTCTGGATCGAGGACTCCCAAAAATCTGGTAATTACAATATTGTCGGGAGTACTGTAGTTGATTTTATAGCAAGTCATGGTGAAGGTTATGCCTCTGTTGTGATCACACCCGAGCTGTCACCCAAGGTTTTGGATACCCTTACAAGCGTAGGGATGAGGATCACTATTGATCCAGTGAGCGAGATAGTCGAATCGAATGAGGACAATAATCAGGTGGATAGTAATCTCGATATCATGAAGATCGGCCCCTCAGCAGCCAAACAGGAACCTGTCGTAGATATTACGCATCCTGACGATAATGAAGCTGTACAGGGAATAATCAACATCAGGGGGAAAGCTTCACACAAGGATGCTTCCATTACCATAGACATGATTGAAGGACCCTTTGGTCAAAATGATTTTTACTCGGAGATCAAAGAAATCGAAAGAGGACCCATTTCTCTTCAAATTGCATATTTTATTCTTAAAGATGAGCAGGGAATTATTGTGCCAGGGGGAAGTGGATATGTCAAAGATGTATATGGATTAAATTTCGATTTGCCGACTACAACTGTTTCATTTCAGGATAATGATCGAAATGGGGAGATCTCAGTGGGTGATGTGTTTCTTTTCAAGGCATTGGAAAATGGTGGTTTGGCAGAAAATGGATATACCCTTGAGTTACCCGTTGGTTATGTAGAAAAAGTTGAGATTTCCATAGATGGCAGAGCATGGGTGACAGTGGACGGAAATGAGGAATGGTCATTTTGGTGGAATACCACAAGGGAGAAAGACGGGAAATATAGTATTGATGTAAGGGCATTTGATGGGTTAGACTATTCGAATATTAACCATATTTCTGTTCGGGTGAACAATAACGGAACCTACAAAGATGATAACTTTGATCTGTTTCGATTTATAGTACGTATTTTATTATTGGTTGTCATCCTCGGAGTGATCACAATTATATTTAATTTGGTAAAAGAACGTCCCCAATAGCGCAGAAATATCTTGTTCTGTGTGAATGTAAAAGTTGAGGTTCAGATAAGATTTGCCCACTCGGACAGGGTATGGAACCATTTCCTCGATACCACAACCCTCCTCCTATTCCTCCTCCCCTCCCTCTCTCCACCCCCCACTTCTAATATTACCCCTAACAAAACATAAATACCAAATCTAAATAATCGAAGCCAGTTGACGGCCACAGCGGTGGGGAACACCCGGTTCCATCCCGAACCCGGAAGTTAAGACCACCTGCGTCCTGGGCGGTACTATGATGCGCGAGCTCATGGGAACCTCAGAACGCTGTCAACTACTTTTTTCTTTTCAAATCTTAAGCAGGGGCTAACCAAAACGTTAAACAATACCATATGAAACGAGGCAGTATGGATCCGCTCTACATGATTGCCCTTACGATCATACTCGTCATAGGTTTCATCATGTTGGTGAAAGGGGCCGATATATTCATAGATGGAGCCGCTTCCATTGCAACTAGGAGAGGGGTAAGCGAACATCTCATTGGTCTTACACTTGTGGCATTTGCCACGTCCATTCCCGAACTGGCGGTGTCAGACATTGCCGCTTACCAGGGGAGCGAGGGTATCGCGATCGGTAATGTCATCGGCTCCAATATAGCCAACATCGGTCTTGTCCTGGGTGTCGCCATTTTCATCATGCCTGTGTCCGCTCCAAAGCAAAGTTATACAGATGGTCTGATCCTACTGGGGATAACCTGTCTTCTTGCAGTTTTGGTGTACTGGGATGGAAAACTGGATCGGATGGATGGCTTACTTTTACTGGTTGTATACGGAGCTTTTTCCTACTATCTCATCAACAACCATCTCAAGTGTCACGGAACTGGTGATAAACCTCCTGACGGAACCGTATGCAGGGAACCGATTCACGCTTCCGAGGTTGATGGACTCATCAAGGTGGATCCTGTGGACCAGGATGTCGTCATGAAGGATTGGATGTATGTAATTGGCGGGGCAGTTCTTGTTCTTCTGGGGGCCCAGCTTCTGGTGGATTCCGCCGTGAATATAGCAGATGAGGTAGGTATCTCTAAATTCATCATCGGTCTAACCATTGTGTCAATAGGGACCTCACTACCCGAGCTGGCAAGTTCCGTTACTGCAGCATTGAAGCAGAAACACGGTATCTCAGTTGGAAATGTCATTGGAAGCAACATCATAAATATTGCTCTTGTCCTCGGTTCAGCAGCTGCCATCAATCCGATAAAAGCTGAAGGATCCGAGATCGATATCTCAATGCCTTTCCTCTTTTTGTTCTCTATCATCTGTGTGATACTTGTGAAGACTAAAATGCCAAAATGGGCAGGGATCGGCCTTCTAGTGCTGTATGGGGTTTTCATCGCAGTTCTCGCAACGGGTGGAGGGATATGAAGGGATGGAGGAAGTAATTTCTTCAAAGTTAATTGAAAAAAAATCCCGGTTCTTTGCCCACTTATATGGGATTGATGATCCTGATGAAATAAAGGATATCATCAAATGTCACAGGAAACTGTACCGAAAGGCGAATCATCACTGCTGGGCTCTGCGTGTTCATGAGAAAGATATCAACGGGGAGAGGAGCATGGGGGTGGGGGGGGAGAAGATCATAACTGATTTCAAGAACGACGGTGAGGTTGGGCACCCGGGAAAGGTTCTGCTGGAGCTCCTCACGAAATATGACGCTGTGGGGTATGCCCTTGTTGTTTCCCGGGTCTTCGGAGGGATCAAGCTCGGTGTAGGCGGGGTTTCCCGTGCATTCCGCGAAGTTGGCGAAGAGATTCTCGTCCAGTGGAAGGATAGCATCGGGGTCGTCGATCCCCTTAAAAATGCATAATTTTATTTA
>CAZTGJ010000319.1:0-3883 GCA_964613025.1 uncultured Thermoplasmata archaeon
CGCCTTTCAAGCAAGGTTGAATTGTCGTTATTAAAAGGCTCGCGAAAATCGGTGACCAATAAATATGAAAATGTATTTCCATCGCCATCGGAGGCTATATCATGATCACCAGAGAGGATGTTGTAAATCTTTTCAAGAGCGAGTTGGAACTGATCAAGGATAAGGAACTCAGGGAAAAGGTCATGAAAGCGTGGGTCCTGGGTTGCGAACGGGGTGGCTGGGAAAGCATCGGTGACCTTGAACAAATGCCATTCACTCTCCTCAATGAGACCTATGGAGTGAATTTCATCGAGCATACCAAAGCGGTGACATGGGGGGCATATCATCTTGCAGACGCCCAACAAAGTAACTACACGGGCCTCCCCTATACCATCGACTTTGACCGGCTGGTCGCCGGAGGACTGCTCCATGATGTTGGGAAACTTCTTGAGATCGAGACAGATAATGCAGGGGAGTACTGGAAGGGTCATGCAGGGAGGTGTGCCCGTCATCCGATATCCGGGGCGATCCTTGCTTCCGAAGTGGGACTGAGCCAGGAGATCGTGAACATCATTGCCTGCCATGCCAAAGAGGGGGAAGGGAAACCTCAGGTCATTGAAACGATTTTCATTCATCAGGCGGATTTTGCCACATTCAATCCTCTGGTCATGAAGCAGAAGGGCATGCTCATCGAGAAGGAGGGGTAAACCGGAACAGTGAGTTCTATCGCAGAAGAGGGAAGAAATGGAAAAGAACGTGCAATCGAAAAAAGGGAAAAAAAAGGTGAGAGCGTACAATCCAGAAGAGGGAAGAAATGGGTGAGAACATGGGAAAAAACTCAGGGGGTGTGAACATGGGAAGAACCATGATCGAGAAGATAATGGCGAATCATTCCGATGAAAAAATCATTTCCGTGAAGGTGGAGAACGAGGGGGAGGGGGGGGGAGACGGTAGTGGGGGCGGCGGGGACGAGGGCTTCATCCCTGGGTTCGAGGTGATTTTAATCCTTGGTTCAATAAGTAGTGTCGTAATTCTTTATCAAAGTAAACGTAAAAAGGAGGGAACTGAATGGGAATGACATTCGCCGAGAAGATACTTGCATCATACGGAAACCAGGAAACTGTGGTCCCCGGTCAGATCGTGACCATTCGTCCTGACCACCTCCTTTCTCACGACAACACGGCGCCGATCATCGGAAAGATCGGACCCGAGCTGGAGAAGTACGGCGTCTACGACCCTGACATGCCCATCATCATCATCGACCATGTGGCCCCGGCCTCGAACGAGAAGACCTCCACGAACCATTGTAAGATCAGGGAGTTCGTGAAAGAGCACGTCATTAAGCACTTCTTTGATGTCGGTGTGGGTGTCTGCCACCAGGTGGTTGTCGAGAAAGGGCTCGCCCTTCCAGGTCAGATCCTCCTAGGGAGCGATTCCCACACCTGCTCCTATGGAGCGGTTGGTGCGTTCAGCACCGGGATCGACCGGACCGAAGCAGCCTCCATCCTTCTCACGGGAGAGACCTGGCTGAAGGTCCCGAGAACGATCAAGATGACTCTGACAGGCTCGCTGCGGGCAGGAGTCACTTCGAAGGATCTCATCCTCCACATCATCGGCGATATCTCAGCTTCTGGAGCTACGTACTGTTCCGTGGAGTTCCATGGAGAACCTGAGGTCCTGGCCGATCTCTCAATGTCAGATCGGTTCACCATTGCAAACATGGGGATCGAGATGGGAGCGAAGATCGCAGTATTCCCGGTGGATGACCTCACTCGCAAGCATTTCAGCTCCCTCTGCATCAATCCGTCGACATACGAAGAGACATGGGCTGACGAGGATGCGGTCTACTGGAAGGAACTGGATTATGACCTCAATGCCATCGAACCGGTGATCGCAGCACCTCATACGGTGGACAACGTGAAACCGGTGACAGAGCTCGCGGGAACGAAGATCCACCAGGCCTTTCTGGGAACCTGTACCAACGGCAGGATCCAGGACCTCAAGCTGGCTGCTGAGATGCTGAAGGGGAGAAAGGTGCATAGGAACGTGAGGCTCATAGTGGCGCCTGCTTCCAGGGAGGTGCTCATGGAGGCCCTTGATCTGGGACTCATTACCACCCTCGTGAAAGCCGGTGCGGTGATGCTTCCTCCTGGATGCGGACCCTGTCTTGGAGCACACCAGGGTGTCCTGGCTCCCGGAGAGCGGTGCATCAGCACTGCCAACAGGAACTTCAAGGGTAGAATGGGATGCAAGGACGCGGAGATCTACCTTGCCAGTCCCGCAACCGTGGTGTGGAGTGCGGTCAAAGGGGAGATCGCGGATCCGAGGGATAGTATTGGGAACATTACCAGTACAACTCTACGCTCCATGGAGGTGGTCGAATGACAGTCTGGAAGTATGGGGACTCCATCAACACGGACATGCTCTTTCCCGGAAAATACACCTACACTTGTGGGACGGCCGAGGAGGTAATTCCTCATCTCCTGGAGGATCTCGACCCAGAGTTCGCAGGAAAGGTGGCTGAAGGGGATATCATCTTTGCCGGGGAGAATTTCGGATGTGGAAGCTCCCGTGAACAGCCGGTCCTTGGGTTGAAGGCCGTGGGAATCGCAGCAGTGGTGGCCGAGAGCTTCGCCAGGATCTTCTATCGTGCCGCGATCAACCAGGGACTCATTCTCATTGAATGCCCGGAGGCGGTGAAGGGGTACAAAGAGGGGGATCAGGTTGAGTTGGATATTGAAAACGGTGTTATCACGATGGGGGGGGAAGGATTCGATTTCCCGAAACTGCCGGATGAGATCCTTGCCATTCGTGAGGCAGGGGGACTGCTGGCTTACACCAGGAAGAAACTGGAACACGTTTGAGATCGAAAACGATTTGTTCAGAGTTTGGAATGATAATGAAAAGTCGAATGACCGGAAAAACCGTGCTACAGTAAAACCGGGAATCCTGTACCAATCTTTTTAAATAATCCTATTCCTCACCTAACACAGGTATTTTCTTGACCAAAGCCGAAACACCATTCACGAATTCATCGTCTAAAGGAATTATTGTCTCAAATTCCAATAGATATACTGGACGGTTTGATTTTAGAATGACAGCCAATCATTGGAAGATGAAACTTTATGCGATCACGATAATGCTCTGTGTTGTGACAGCCGGAATGGTTTCTGTGCTGGTGCCTGAGGAAGTAAAAGGTGAGGGAGGAAGTGGCGAATTTTACATCGAAGTTGCATGGGACTCGGCTCCATTCAATACAATCTATACTCTGTGCGAATGGAACAATACATTATTTGCAGCCGGGAGATATGATGAGCGAATCTACAGATCTCAGGATGGAAGGATCTGGTCACCTGCCTTTGATGTGAATACGACCCATGCTTGGGAATCCTCCATTGTATTCAACGGATCTTTGTATTTCGGGAGCACTGAATCAAGATCGGATTTATGGTATGTTGAAGTATGGAGATCTCAGGATGGACTATCATTGGAGCGCGTATATCAATCCGAGGCCTTCGAGGAGAAGGTTGTTCCGAGCAGGGGTTTCGATATCATCAATGATAGGCTATACCTAACTTTGAGATATGACGGTACCCTTCTGAGGTCCAGTGATGGCGAAAACTGGAAGGAATGTTTTCATTCCGATAATTACGATAATATTAATGACATCACTGTATTCGATGATACGTACTATATGACCGCAGGATCTCGCCAGAATGGAGGTGCTCTGTTCCGCTCCAACGATATGGAAACGTGGGAAAAGTACAAGACCTGGACCGATGGGACCATTGACTGGCATTCATCCGCAGGATCCATGGTGGTATTCAATGATGAACTATACATCTCACACCATGTGTCTTCGGTTAAGACCAAAATCCCTCTCTGAATCGGTGTCTATTCACAT
>CAZTGJ010000320.1:0-3868 GCA_964613025.1 uncultured Thermoplasmata archaeon
CATCACTCAGGGAATGAAAATCGCACTTACTTCACATGGCTGAACTCTTACGTATTGGGATAAACTTCTTATAGTTTGATATGCCCATCGCGGATGATTGGGGTGAGACTAATTGTTGAAATGGATACAAGATATTAAGAAAATACTTGAAAAATATTTCACCATTACGAATATAGAATCAGATCATTCCGCAGCAGCCTTCTTTGTGAAGGATGATCCAAAGCTCATTGAATCCTTTGAAGAAATGAGGCTTCTCCTTAAAGAAATGGACTTCCTGGCAGCTCTCAGAAGAGAGGAATCAAGGGCATCGGTCAAAGAGATGATCATCCAGCTTGCAATCACCCCTCAGCTTAAGGAAATCCAGAAGCGGATCGAGGATGCCCGGGAACCCGAGGTCAGAAGAGCATGGATCGATCGATTCTTCGAGCTTTCATCCTGCCCGCAGTGCGAAAGCAATCTCTTCATGTCCCAGGGGGAGATATCCTGTCCATCCTGCAACTGGGGAGCGACCACCAAGGACGATGGCGGATTTGTGATCGTTGTCTCCCGCCTCCCACGGATCACCCCTCGAAGTGTTCAGGTCAATATCACACTTCTTATCCTCACCATTATTACCACCACCATCACCGGTTCCATGCTCTGGATGGGATACCAGAACGAATCATTTGGGGATTCCTTCATGGAAACGATGATCATCGCAACCACTACTCCCGGATTCGTTGCCATGGGCGCTCTTTTCTTCTCACTTCCACTGATGATTATTCTTGGCACCCATGAACTGGGACACTATTTCATGTCGAAACATTATGGAGTGAATGCTTCACTTCCCTTTTTCATCCCTATCCCTCCCGGAGTATCAGTTCTCGGAACCATGGGTGCATTCATCAGTATGCGCGAGCCCATGCCCAACAAGAAAGCTCTTTTCGATATCGGAATCGCAGGTCCCATAGCAGGTCTGATCATGGCCATTCCGGTTACCATCATTGGATTCCTGCTCACCGAACCAGTGGATCATGTGTATGTTGCGGGCCACGGTCCCAATGTTGCCATTGGATTCCCGCTGCTCTACGAACTTTTATACCGACTCGTAACCCCGGACGGCGGTCTTCATCCCACTGCCTTCGCAGGATGGGTTGGGCTTTTCGTCACTGCCCTGAACCTCCTTCCGGCAGGACAACTCGACGGAGGTCATGTTGCCAGGGCTCTCATGGGAGAGCGAAGCAAATATCTGTCATACACTACCCTCACGATCATGATCATCGTTGGAACATTCCTTTACCCGGCTTGGTTGATACTCGGTATTCTTATCATGGTGATCGGCGCCTATCATCCTCCTCCGCTGAATGATCTTGCTGACCTTGATATGAAACGGAAGGCCATGGGTGTCTTTTCCATTGTTCTCCTGGTGCTCTGCTTTACCCCGCAACCCCTCGTCCCCCTGGAATATGATCTGAATGTTCTCACTCCCGAAACTGAGGCCGATATCAATCCCAATGGTACCGTTATCTTCACCTTCTTTGTAGAGAACACCGGTCAGATCAATAATACCTATGACATAACGTCCGGAACCATACCCCCTAACTGGAACCTCACACTCAGCAGGGATAACGTTTCTCTGGAACCCAAGGACGATGAACCCGAGCATTCCAAAGCCGAGATCGTCGTTTCCATCAAAGCTCCCCTGAATGCAACTCCACTCACCGATGTGCTCATCAAGATCGAGGTGACCTCACAGAATGCCAGCTCCGGTACCTTCAGCAGCAATACACCCAAAGAGACGATAACCTACATGATCCATGTGAAAGACCCCTATGATCTCCTTATTGTTACTCCTGATCAGGAAGTAATCATTCCCTCTGATTCTGGGAACACTACCCGGGTGACGGTATGGAACAAGGGCCTCCTTTCCCTTGAAGCACGGATCTTTGCATTCTTTGGTGATGAGAACAGTACCGGCTGGGATCTCACCATGACGAACACGAGCCTTTCCCTGGAACCGGAAACTGCGGGGATCGTGGACCTCAACATCACAGCCCAGGGAATCGAGAATGGAACATCCATGGTGATAACCATCATAGCCATGAGCACCACCCCCCTTGGTGAAATTCTTGAGTACGGGATGATATCCGCCGTTTATCTGGAGGAGGGAGATGAGGAAGGCAGGAACTGATGAAGCCGGTCTGGATCAGGCGGTTGATACTCTCGGGAATGGAGGAACCCTTGTCTACCCGACTGATACTCTCTATGGACTCGGTGCTTCTATATTTCATATGGATGCCGTTCTGAAAACCTTCACTCTCAAGAATATGGAGCCAACTACTCAATCCCTTGTTATGGCTAATCTTGGAATGGCAGAAGAATGGGTGGAACTCTCGGACCTCGCCCGGAAATTCTTCACTGCGTTTCCTATTGGCCCATACACTTTTCTTCTTCCTCTGAAGGATCATATTTCATTAGCACCTTCACATGGCTCATTGAATTCTTTCACCCCCCCACAGGAATCATCGAATCCATCGATCCCGGATTTCCTTGTCAGGGACAGAAAGATCGGCATCAGACTCCCGCTGCATTATTTTCCGAGAAAGATTGCGGAGCGGGTTGGACCTATCACTTCCACTAGTGCAAATGTCCATGGTGGAGTTCCCCCAAAAGATTTTAAAGAAGTACACCTACCAGGGGCTGACATGTATATTGATGACGGACAGTGTCTATACGGCGAAAATTCAACCATCATTACGGAGGAAGGGAGAAGGCTCGTGATCGTGCGGGAGGGGGCGCTGGACCGACGTGTAATGAAGCGTTTCCTGGGTGGTAACTTTGGATAAGGAGATCCTTGATTATTACCGTCGGGCCGGAAGAGTTTCTGCTGAAGCCCGGGACTATGGTGCATCACTTATCGGCCCCGGGGTCAAAGCTCTGGACGTGGTGACCAGGATCGAGGAATACATAAAGGGTCATGATGCGGAAATTGCCTTTCCTGCCACTCTATCCTTCAATGATGCCGCCGCCCACTACACACCCAAACATGATGACAGCCTGACCTTCAGGAAGGGAGATCTTGTGAAGGTAGATGTTGGGGCACATGTTGAAGGGTACATCGGAGATACCGCCCTTACCGTCGAGGTGGGAGGAACCACAAAGCACACCATGCTGAAGGAAGCAGTGGAGGATGCCCTCGATATTGCCATTGGTCTGCTCCAGCCCAAGGCACCCCTGAATCTCATTGGTGCTGCAATTGAACAGACCATCGAGTCATTTGGCTTCAAACCGATCTCAAACCTCACCGGCCATAGTCTCAAGCAGTATGTGCTCCATGCAGGGCTGAGTGTCCCCAATATCCGGGATATGACTTCGGACAGGGTGAAGGAAGGGGATGTGCTGGCGGTGGAACCATTTGCAACCACTGGCGTGGGAAAAGTCGATGGAAGGAAGCCGGGGAACATCTACCGGATGGGAAAGATAAAATCCACAAAATACCGAAAAGTGGTCGAGTTGATCCAGATCAACTATCGGACCCTTCCCTTTGCGGAACGCTGGCTCTACCCTCATGTGAAGCATCTTGGTTTTACTCTTAATTCCCTCATCAGAAATGGCATTATCCAGCCCTACTCGATCCTGTCCGAAATCTCGAAAGGTATTGTTTCCCAGAAAGAGCACACGGTTATTATCACCAAGGACGGATGCGAGGTTACCACGGATATCGAAGGACGATATGGGTAATGGTCACTATAGATAGTCACTGTTAGAGACCACAATTAGATAGACACTATCAGATATTCTCCAACCCCTCCTTATTCTGATTTTTCCATTGATACCCAACTTTGACAGTAAAGATTAATTGCGCTCTTGGTTCTCCCATATTTTATGG
>CAZTGJ010000321.1:0-3852 GCA_964613025.1 uncultured Thermoplasmata archaeon
ACATATCACCCCAGTGTTCCACCAATTGTAATCTTGCAGTGCTTCTACAACCTACTATATTACTGGTTCTTCAATTAGTCATTTCTATCAATCCATAGATCACTCAAACACAGTAGACGGCAAACCACTCTACTATCTCGTTGGAAATCAAAGCGAAACAATCGATATCGATGCCCTCAATATTGGCTACTTTGCCAGCATAAGCTGCCACAACATCACGATCAGGAATGCCGCCAACCTTACTAAAAATGGCTACGGCATCCTTTTCTACGATACGAATAACTCGTTTATTCAAAACATCACGACTAACTCAAACATATATGGCATCTACCTCGTCTCCTCCTACAACAACACCATTACCGGAAACACCGTCTCGAACAATGACGAGGATGGAATTTTCTTCCACTTCTCTAACAACAACACCATAATCAACAACACTGCCTCGGGCAACGACAAACGTGGGATCTATTCCTGGCGCTCCAAAAACAACACCATAATCAATAACACTGCAAACTCGAACACAAGAAATGGTATCTACCTTTCGGTTTCCAACAATAACTCTTTAGCCCACAACACTGCAGACGCGAACTTTGAAATAGGGATCACCCTCTCCTCCTCTGACAATAACACCTTAACCTACAATACACTTACAAACAACGGTTGGGATGGTATCTACCTCTCTTCATCTGACTGTAACACACTGACAAACAATACCGCCACAAATAACACATATCGTGGAATCCTCCTGCGTTCCTCCCACAACAATATCCTAACATACAATACTGCAAATTCGAACGACCATATTGGCATTTCCCTTTCCTCCTCAAACGGTAATACCATTACAGATAACACCGCCTCTGACAACTACTATGGAATCTCCATCGGCTCCTCCGACGCCAATACAATAACTAGTAACACTGCCTCGAGCAATGCAGTGTATGGAATCTCCCTCAGCTCCTCCAACGAACATACAATAACCGGTAACACCGCCTCGAACAATGAGATGGATGGCATCTCCCTTTTCCAATCCAACAACAATACTATAACCAACAATACTGTCTTGGAAAATAACCTCGGAATCTCACTCCGTGACTCTTCCAACAACCAAATTTTTAGCAACAAATTCATTGATAACAATGCCCAGACATTTGTTGATGAAGAGAGTGAAGATAACATCTTCAACCTCTCTAAACCCATAGGCGGGAACTACTGGAGCGACTGGACAGGTGCTGATGATGATGGAGACGGGTTTGTAGACGAGCCATATTCTATCGATGAAAATGAGTGGGACTATCTTCCGATTGCAAATGCAAACAGGAAACCGATTGCCATCATTCATTCCATCTCACCCAATGCTGCTTTAGATACCGACATCATTCACTTTCTGGGGAATTGGACAGATGATGGACATATCGTTCGGTTCGTGTGGAGATCCTCCAATGATGGAGAGTTCTCAAATGGGACCGAATCGGGGATCGAATATGATGAACTTTCCAATGGCACACATACTATTTTCTTCAAAGTTCGGGATAATCTCGGAATATGGAGTGATGAGGATTCGGATACAGTAATTGTGAACGGGAAACCCAGGGCATTTATTGATTCGATATCATCAAATCCTTCAGTTGAAGGACAGATAGTTTCATTTGCAGGACATGGTACCGACGACGGTTCGATCGTACGGTATGTTTGGCGATCGTCAATCGACGGTGAAATCCATAACACTACCGTCGCATCGAATTTCAGTACGGATGAACTCACCTCGGGCGAACACACGATCTACTTCAGGGTTTTTGACGACAAAGGTGTATGGAGTGAAGAAGTCAGCACCACACTGACCATCAACGAGTTCATCCCACCGAATCAGAAACCCGGCATTACCATTACCTCTCCCGCTAACAACTCCAACGTCTTCGGGGCCATAACTATCAACGGCAGCGCAAACGATCCAGACGGGACGGTGCAGAAAGTGGAGGTTTCAATAAATGGCGAGGGGTGGACTGAGGTCAACGGCACCGATTCTTGGGACTACGCATGGAATCTCACTGGAGTGGAAAACCGAGATTATGAAATCAGAGTTCGTGCGTATGACGGAGAGGATTATTCACAAATCGTTGTCTGGAATTTAAAGGTGGAGAACGAAGAAGAACCTCCTGATGATGAAGACGATGGAAATGATGACTCCAAAGATGATAACGATGAATTTAATAGATCTCTCCTGTATCTGCTTCTGGCGATCCTAATTGGTCTCTTCACTGCTCTGATTCTCGTGCTCCGTGTACCCGAAATCCATTTGATTGGAAGAAGATCGTTAACACCGGTTTCCAAAGTACCGGAACCTACCTGGGACTCCTCAGATGTGACTGAGATCACCGGGAGATTGGTTACCTGTGAGTACTGTCATCAGGCATTCGCAATCGAGGAGAATGAGCGGGCACTCAGGGTACTATGTTCTCACTGCGGGAAGAATACACTTCAATGATCTCGGATCAACAATCGGCCAATATCCTGACCAAATTCTTCATCATCCCCCTGTTATTATCCAGTCCCCCCACCTCACATCCCACGTCCTTATGGTACACCTCCCACTTCACCCTATTTCAACATCTCCTCGTTCTACGACGTGAGTACTCCACCCAGGCGGACACTTTCCCGTTTCGATATACCAGGTAACCCCACTTTCCCCTCCCTCATCAGGTAGTATGTGGACATGTCCGGCCTGCGGTAATCTGTCCGATGAAGCATTTCGTTCGGCATGAAATGTAGGTCCAAGCGGTGAATCAAAGGAAATAGATTACGAACGGCCGAATGTACGTTCCTCAAAATGCTCCATGTTTCATCTTATATTCATTCCCACAGTCCAGACACCTGAAGTGGATCTGATCCTCTCCCCACTTCTCGTAATTCCCGGTGATATCCTCGCCAAAAAATTCGATGAGCTCGTCGTCAGACATTTCCGAATAATCCGGGTCGGGCAGAATCCGTTCCCGGTTGAGCTCTTTCAGTTGTCCTCCACAATTCGGGCACGCTGTCATGATCCATTACCGACCCTGCTTGGATATAACAGTTTACCCTGGATATTTCTGGATCAACCGTCTGATATCTGGTCTTTTCTCTGCCCCTCATCATCTCCCTCGTCGTTCTCTCCCCCTCTTTCCCCATCATTGCTTTCAGCTATCTGCTCCGTGTCCTCTTCGCTTTCTTCAAGTGGGAGATAATGGGCTTCAGGTGCCCAGGTTTCATCTTCGTTTTCGTACAATGGTTGCTCGTTTGCAGGTATTTTGCTCAGTGATTTGTCCATATCGTTTGGAGATATTTCCACTCCCTCTAAAGGTTCCGTAGTGGGTTCCCCTTTTGGTGGAGGAGTAATATTCTCGGAAGATTCAATTTGTTGCTGAAGTTGAGTGAAAACAGCTCCTATCGCCCATTTCATATCCTCCAGCTTCCTATCCTGGAATATTTTCTCAATATGTTCTAAGGATGAATAATTAATTTTCATCCCCATTTCTTCTACCTTCCCTCTTAGTTCACGAAGTTTTCTTATTGACAGCTCACATTCCCTGAATAATTTGAGCGTCTCTCTCAACTCGAATTCCAATGCATCCATTTGCTCTTTATTTCGGTGTGCAGTATTTTTCCCTGGGAAGAGTACGGCTTCGAATCGTTCTTTCGGGTAACCAATATTATTCTGATGCAACTCAGCTTGTAACCTCTGCAATGTTACAATTTGCTCATCAAATTGATTTGATCCATCCTTATTGAAAATAAAAAAGTAACCTACTATGAGAATAGTTAGGATGTATTACCGCCAACAAGCGTTGCGGCCATTTTCACCCTTGAGATATGAAGAGA
>CAZTGJ010000322.1:0-3845 GCA_964613025.1 uncultured Thermoplasmata archaeon
ATATCACCCCAGTACCCACCAAATTGTAATCTTGCAGTGCTTCTACAACCTATTTGAACAGAGATTATTTATAGAAGAAAACATTACGATTCCTCAATGAATTCTTCAATACTGGCCATAGAAAGACAGGTCAACGATCTGCCGGTGGAGGAACAGCTTGAGCTTCTTGAGCGAATCATCCACAATGTAAAGGAAAACAATCTTGGGAAAAAGAAGTTGGATATTGCCTCCCTATACGGTTCCGGAAAGGGAATGTGGGACGAAGATGCCCAGGAGTACGTGAACCAGGGGAGAGTGGACAGGACTTGAACTTCTCTGAAAGGACATCCCAATTTTTACGGAAACTGATGGTTCAGAGTATTTAAAAGAATGCTTCATCTACTCTTCATCCCCCCACCCCCCGCCCCCACCATCATGTAGAAACATTTAGACTGATTTCAAACCATAATCAATAAATACATACCACACCTCCACCTCAACCAATGCGATTTCTCGGTCTCCGGTACGAAGGACCAATCTACAGGCCTCCAAGCGAGGCGCACAGCCTCCTGGTCCAGGCAACCATCGGTTGCCCCCACAACCTCTGCACTTTCTGCATGGTCTACAAGAACGGGCCGAAATTCAGAATCAGACCGGTGGAGGACATCAAGGAGGATCTCAGACGTGCCCATCAGCAACTCGGAGATTCAGTGAAAACCCTGTTCTTCCCCTCGGGGAACACCATCATCATGAAAACGGAAGATCTGGCCGAGATCTGCAGATATGCCCGGGAGCTCTTCCCGGGTCTCGACCGGATAACCATCTATGCCTCGGCCCAGTACATCTTCAGGAAGAAGCTAGATGACATGAAAATCCTTGCAGAGGCGGGACTTTCACGGGTCCATGTGGGTCTGGAATCCGGGGACGACAAGATACTCAAACGTATACGGAAGGGGTGCACATCGGAGATGCAGATCGAGGCCGGGAAGATCACCAAGGAGGCTGGAATAGAGCTCAGTGAATATGTGGTTCTGGGGATAGGGGGAAAAGAACGGACAGGTGAGCATATCTCTGAAACGGTTCGGGTACTCAATGAGATCAACCCCCACGTCATCCGGCTGCGGACCTTCCTCCCCAAGATCAACACCCCCATTCTGAAGGAGATCGAATCCGATGACTTCAAGGTACTCTCCCCCTACGAAGCCCTGGAGGAAACACGTAAGCTAATAGAAGGGCTCCAGGTCACCAGCAGGATCGCCAGCGATCACTACACCAACTACATCGATGTTCACGGTACACTCCCGGAAGATCGGGAAAAGATGCTGGAAACATTGGAAAAAGCTATGAAGAGGAAAGAATCCTCATTCAGGAGCCTCTATATCGGAACTCAATGAGCGTGTGAAACAATGGACAAAAAGATTGCAGGTAATAAATCAAACCTGACCATTCGGCGGGCCATAGCCGATGATCTCCCCGGGATCACGGAAATATACAATGAAGCCATACTAACAACTACAGCGACATTCGACATGGAACCAAAGTCAGGGGGGGAGCAGGGTGCATGGTTCAGGGAGCATGGAGGTAAATATCCGATCATGGTTGCCATTGTCGGGGAAGGGGAGAGGGAAGAGGGGGGGGAGGACAGAACCATCATGGGATGGGCGTCATTGAGCCAGTGGTCTGATCGGTGTGCATATTCCGATACTGCTGAGCTTTCCCTTTATGTGAAGGAGGAGTACCGGGGTAGGGGGATCGGCAAGGCCCTGATGAAGGAAATTATCGAGGCGGGGGGGGAGGGGGGGCTCCACTCGGTGCTGGCACGGATCGCAGAAGGGAACGAGGCAAGCGTGAGGTTACACGAATCCGCAGGGTTCGAGAATGTGGGGATCATGAGGGAAGTGGGAAGGAAGTTCGGAAGGCTGCTGGACGTCCATCTTATGCAGTTGATCTACCGGTGAAAGGGGAGAAAGGATCGAGCACGAGAAACATAGTGAGGTTGGGAAAGGCAGGAAATGCCGAGCAAGGGAAACACACTAATGCTAGGACCGGCCATCACAGTCAGGACACGTAAAACAGGAGAGGAAT
Organism: uncultured Thermoplasmata archaeon; assembly: GCA_964613025.1. Classification (GTDB taxonomy): domain Archaea; phylum Thermoplasmatota; class DAOVMN01; order DAOVMN01; family DAOVMN01; genus CAZTGJ01. The sequence continues at coordinate 2,065 of CAZTGJ010000322.1, forward strand.
GATCATGGGTTACAATTATGCGGTCCTTGGGGCCGGGAGACAGGGAATTGCCGCGGCCTATGATATGGCACGGTTCGGGGAGGCAGAGGAGATCCTTCTCATCGACGTGGACGGGGAGGCAGCGAACCAGGGAGCCCAAAGAGTCAATGCTCTTGTGGGAAAGGACATCGTTCGGCCCATCCGCACTGATGCAAACAATACCGACTCCCTGCGTCCGTACCTTATTGAAACCACCTCAATCCTGAGCGCGCTCCCGTACAAGTTCAATCCCGGAATCACGGATATTGCCCTGGACGTGGGTGCCAATCTCTGCGATCTGGGCGGGCATACCGGTATCGTGAGAAAGCAACTAGAGAAAGACAATATTGCACAGGATGCCGGGATATCAATCGTCCCGGATTGCGGGATGGGTCCGGGTATGAACATCTCCCTGGCAACCTATGCAATGTCCCTGATGGATGAGCCAAAGGAAGTCCGAATCTGGGACGGGGGGCTTCCCCTGAATCCTGTCCCTCCGTGGAACTATGCCCTCTCCTTCAATATCAACGGCCTCACCAATGAATACTATGGGAATGCCTATTTCCTCAGGGAGGGAAAGGTCACCGAGGTGCCGTGCTTCGATGGATATGAAGTGCTTGATTTCCCGGAACCCATTGGCCAGCTCGAGGCATTCGTCACCTCCGGGGGACTATCAACCGCACCCTGGACCTTCCAGGGAAAACTTGACGTTTTGGAGAACAAGACCCTCCGGTTTCCCGGCCATTTCTCACAGTTCAGCTCATACTCCCAGCTCGGACTCTTCGATGAGGAACCCATTAAAGTGGATGTTGATGGCCAGACGATCGTTCCCAGGGATGTCTTCCATTCCCTTCTCGCCCCAAAGATCACTAAGCCGGAGGTGAAGGATTTTGCCATCATGGTGGTCAAATGCAGCGGGATCAAGAACGGTAATGAAGAGGAGGCGGCTATCGTTCTCATCGATCAGTTTGATGAGAAGACAGGATTTACTGCAATGCAGCGGCTCACCGGATGGCATGCATCGATCATGGCCATACTGCAGACAAAGGGAACAGTACCGAAAGGGGCAATACCCGTAGAGTTGGCTATTCCGGGAAAGATCATTGCAGAGGAAGCGGAAAAACGTGGGCTCGCTATCGAAGTGAACACCAGCTTCGACCAGTGAGGGAATCTCGTTCCTACCTGAGTGTAGGGAATTTCAGATGTGAGGGACGCCATTTCCAATGGAACCGATGTGACGGTTCAGAATATGACAAAGGGGGAGAGCTATCCAACTAAGCATGCAATGAGTGATCGTCAGATAGAATCGGTGCTTGAGGGAAGCCTGCTCACGCTGTTCAAAAATCGCAGCAGTGGAACCGATTGATGATTGAGCTGTTAATTGTACCAGCCATAAAATGTGTAAACCAGGGAGATATGTCACCCCCCCACTTCACACCGTAAGTAATTCATCCATTTTAAGGTCTTTGACTATTGATTCATACCAATCATCAGCTCGATGTCCTGAGTAACGTTCCTCAGGATATGTCTTTATTGCGGAATGATATTTCCCATTATTGTACCATTTCATAAAGATCTCAATGTAGGAATTTATTTCGGTAATTTTCCTTGACCCTGGGATCTGAAAGTGCAAGAAACGTTTCATTGTTTTCTGAAATGCGCTCAATTTACCCATTGTCTCCGGATGATGAACGCTCGTCCAAATGTGTTTTTCATAGTACATAAAGTATGAAATAATTCGGAAAAGGGAGGGGTAGCCATAT
>CAZTGJ010000323.1:0-3843 GCA_964613025.1 uncultured Thermoplasmata archaeon
TTTGTTAATTCGATTGATGATATGACTTCTGTCCTTCGTCTTGAGCCCTTTGACCTTTGCGAGCTCTGCATCGGTCAGGTCGAGGATCCCCTCCACGGTTTCGTAACCAGCCTCGAAGAGCAGATTGACGAAACTATGCTTGATGTCCAGAGTCGTGACGATCGCATGGACCGCCTGTTCCCCGGATACATCCCGAATCCTGGTGATCTTTCCATCAGTGATGTTGATGATCTCATCGGTCATTTGTGCCACACTATGGTCGTGGGTGACAATGATGAGTGTCTTGGACCTGTTCTTGGCAAGTTTTTTCAGGAGGTCGATGATCTGTTTCCCGGTTTTTGAATCGAGATTCCCAGTGGGTTCGTCCGCGAGAATGATGGAAGGATTGTTAGCCAGAGCCCGTGCTATGGCGACCCTCTGCTTTTCCCCTCCGCTGAGACTGGCCGGGAAGTGGTCTGCTCGTTTGGTCATACCAATGGATTTGAGCAGATTCTCAGCCCGCGTTCGGCGTTCGTCCCGATACTTTTCGTTGAACTCCATGGGGAGCTCCACGTTCTCCAGGGCAGTGAGGTTGGGGAGGAGATTGAAGGTCTGGAAGATGAATCCTACCTTCTCACTCCGGTATTTCGTCAGTTCCTTATGAGACATGTTCTCGAGATTCGTTCCGTCGATGATCACCTCTCCATGAGTTGGGACATCGAGGGATCCGATCATGTTGATGAGGGTGGACTTCCCGCTCCCGCTGGGTCCCATGATGGACACTACTGCCCCTGTCCGAATCTTGAGGTCCACATTGTCCAGGGCCCGAATGAGATTCTCATCGCTTCCGTAGTGTTTGGAGACGCTCTTCAGGGAAACGACGGATTCAGATTGAGTGACTCGATTGTCAGCCGTTCCTTCGGGAGTGGCGGTAGCTTTCTCCTTTGCATCCCCCTCCCCCCTCCCCCGTTCTTCAGGTTCTGGGTCTGATCGGTCCCCGTTGATCTCTTTACTCTGGTCGTTCACTGCTGTTTCCAAATCTGTGTCCGGAATGGATTCGAGTTCATCGATGGGTTTGGTCTCTGATTCTGAGTGTGTGATCATATGAAATCCTCCTGTGATGCAAGCCTCCATCGCTACTCGTCTCGCAGTGCCTCCACCGGTTTCATTCGTGTAGCGTGGATCGCCGGATACAGCACCCCAAGGATGCCCATCAGTACTGCCACCCCGAATGCGTAGGCAATGCTCTCCCCTGAGAGTCCGTAGGAAATGGAATTGAGCGCTTCCTCCCCGGGTGAGGTCTGATCATTCGCCTTCGACCCGTCTTGCTGCTGCCTGCCCGGGATTCCTTTCGTCTGATTGGATCCATCATCGTTATCCTCTCCGACCATAGCATTGGCGATTGCGTTACCTCCAATGGAGGCGATGAGGAGTCCCACGATGGCTCCGATCAGTGCGATGGTCATAGTTTCCACCATGAATTGCTTCAGCACATCGAAGTCAGAAGCGCCGATGGCCTTCAGGGTGCCGATCTCCCGCCTCCGCTCCCGGGTGATGAGGGTCATGATAAAAAAGATAATGATACATCCAACCCCCAGGGCCACCACAGCGCTCACCTCGCTGCTGCCTGCAATGGATTCAAGTGAGTCGATCACATTTTCATTCGCGTCGCTGGGATGAACGATGTCTACTTCGTCAGTATCCAAATTGTCGGTCATGAAGTTGTAGACAAAATCCACGTTCTCCATATTGTCCACCGTCACGGTGATCTGGCTGAGATTTCCCTCGAGGCCGTAAACCTCCTGGGCCGTTTTAATGGGGATAAATATTGAGTATCCTCCAAACTTCGTTTCGCTCTCGAAGATACCGATGACTTCAAGCTCAGTGCCGTTTAGCATGAAGGTATCACCAACCTCGGTGATATCATTCTCACTGCCCCACGTGGAACCGATGAGGGCTACGGGATCTGAGTCATTGTAGTAGTCCAGGGTCACCCCCTCACTGAGGTTACCGGAACTCCCATCCATGAAAACGATCTCCGGTGTGGGATCCACTCCATGAATCAGAGCGAACAATTCAGGGTCTTTGGTCTGGAGCATCGCTGAACTGAACTCACGTGAGGGATGGATTCCACATAGGTGGCCACGCTGTTGTTGATGTAATCAGGGGAGTCATCAACTGCACCTCCCCCGTCCTTTCCGCCTCCCCCTCCGGGAGGACGTTTGAGAGATATCCCGCCAAATGAGCCTGCAGGCCGAACCTCGATGGTCGTGCCGATATTCGTCTGAACCTCCTCGATCTCATCGTTCACCCCCTCATCCACGATGACCATGGTGAGGAATACACCGATGCTCAGGCTGAGTATAATGATAACGATCAGGGTCCTGACCTTGTTCCGGTACACGTTCCTGATCCCTCGTGTGAGAGCTGTCATAGTGCTTTCCCAGTCAGGGACGTTATTAAGGGTTTGGGGGACGATTATTGAAATGTGGAACGAAACGGATCACAGACCCCACCCCTCCATGAAGGAGTTTACCAGCCAGTCCATGAAGTTCTCCCGGTAAGAGATCGGGGTCTGCAGTTACCAACCGAATACTACCTTGGAATCATTCCTGCCCAAAAAGTAAAAATCATTCATGATTTTGATGCCCAAAAAGTAGAATTAGTTCAGAGTTTTCTTAATTATAAAGGAAAGTGCACCAATTATTTTGGTGCCCAAAAAGTAAAAATATAAATAGGATCACTGTTTTAGAAGAACCAATGTCCCATATTGAGATCAAAAAGATCAACGGAGAAGAGTATGCTCTGTTCGTTAAGAAGATACGCATCATGGGCAAGAGTCTCAGGGTCTCGGAACATATCGGGAAGAACGTCCCAACGTTGAACATGAGAGATTACATACTGAGAAATCTGGACTCATTATCGGAGAAGGAATTTGAACTGAGAAAGCCTTTTGTGGAACACCTTGATATGACGTATAGTGAGAAATTGGTATTCGATATCGAACGTCTTTCGGTAAAGATCGATAACCTGCTGGAAGCAAAGGCCAACAGGGATTCGGTCCTGATCGAATTTGCCAAGGAGTTCATCTTCAACTCCAACAATATCGAGGGTTCGAGAATTCCTGCCCGGGAAGTAAAAAGGATCATCGAAACCGGGAACACCAGATACCAAAACTCGAACGAAGTGAAGGAAGTGTACAATTCAATCGATGCGATGAGCTATATCCAGCAGGGCTTCAAATTCAATATCGCCTCAGTGAAGCGATTGTATTACATCCTTACCAAGGATCTCCTGATGTCCAACGGTCTGCCTTATCCAAAGGGATTCAAAACAGTGGGAAATATAGTGAACAACATGGAGACCACGCCTCCCGGATTGGTGATCCCTGAACTCACGGAACTCCTGGAATACTATAAAGCGAACAAGAAGAAGATCCACCCCCTGAAGCTCGCCCTTGATTTTCATTTGAGGTATGAGGAGATCCATCCGTTCCAGGATGGGAACGGCAGAACGGGAAGGATGATCATGAACAAGATCATGATGAGCAACGGATACTTCCCGGTGGTGATCCACACTGAGAACTCACGATCATACTTCAACTCGATATCCAAGGCCTCCCAAAGAAAGAATGTGAAAACGTATTATCAATTCATGCTTCAGCAGGCGTTGAAGACCTACCAGCATTTTTCGAGAATCATTGTAATGTTCTAGAACGATCATCAGGTCAGATGCCTCAGTTCCTCAGGGGGATCCGGATGTTTTCGATGATGTTCCCTTGACCCGTTTTCTGATGGAGATCATACTGCTCACTTGTCGTGTAACTTCCAAAACTACCTAGAAATGTAACTTTAAAATTACCTA
>CAZTGJ010000324.1:0-3832 GCA_964613025.1 uncultured Thermoplasmata archaeon
GTGGTTAGGTGTAGTGGTAACGTGAGGGGGGGTTAGCCGTAAAGTGGGGAAGGGGGCAGGTGGGGGGGAAGAGTGGAGAGGAGAAGTGGGATTGAGGAAGTCTGAAGAGTAGAGTGGGGTTGGGGGCGGGTGGCTTGGATAGAGTAGGAGATGAGGTAGAGGTGGTGCGAGAGGGGGAATGGATCAGTGAGGAAGGGGCTTGAGGAGGAGATGGGGGAAGGGCAAGCCGTCGGAATTCACAGAATCCGATTGTAGTGTGTGGACACATTTGTACAGAACCCGAAGCTCAAGTCTGTAACAGTACAATCCGGAAAGCGTTACCACTTATGGGGTCGAATGCGATGGAATCATATAGATGCAGGTGAAGGCATCAGCAGGGTAGAATACAGGATAGGATATAGGGTCGAGTAAAGAGTAGGGCAGGGAAGCGCTAGGCTGAAAGTATGGAAGCACTAGGCAGGCCTACGAATCAGAACTTAACGTTAAGGTTCGTTCCAAAACTGGCAACAAATCCCCCTGCAACGAACATACCCATCCGTGCTTGTGGGTCAATATCGGGATTCAGGATCGCTCCGCCGAAGAGCATGGCGATGAGAATGAACGTTCCAATATTGTATACCATCGCGCCGTTCCGAAATCCTGCCCGTGAATTCGCTATATCCTTGTCATCTGGAGCATCGTCAGTTACCGTGGATGCCTGAATCATTATGCTCCCCAACAGCATCAGGATCAGTGCGATCGCCATCCCGAGGATCATCAACTGGGTTGAAAAAATGGTACGAACAGCCCCCATCTGATGGTCTATTGTGTGGGAAACCTTATCAAGTGCTCCCTCATGGGCAGATGGCGGTGGTGGGTTATTATCAGGCGTGGGGACTGTATCCCCAGCATTCACTTCCGGTGTATTTTCTGGTGTGTTTTCAGTCATACAATTCCTCCATACAGTGATAGTGGTGATAGGTAGTCGTGTCGAATTCCTTTCTCATCCTGTCCGTTTACTCAACCCAAATAAAAAGGGTAGTGATAAACTTTTCGGCAAACATTGTCTAGCATGGTTATCCTGGGATGCCAACCCTGCGTGCGCAATCGTGTACAGGTATAACGTCCCCCCAACTGAGGTCACCCCCCACACCCCCTTCCCTAAAGATACTCCTTATACCCTCCCCCCCACCTCCCCATGACCTTGCCCCACTCAACGAACCCCGTTCCATATCCCGCTCACAAAATAATTAAATACGAAAACCGCACCCTACCCTCCCACTGCAAACGGCTTAACAGCCAGGCGGTGAGCATCCAGTTGAACGATCTACATCAAGGGCCCGTAGATCAGCCTGGAAGATCGCTTGCTTTGCAAGCAAGAGGCCTCGGGTTCAAATCCCGACGGGTCCACTTGTTTATGCCCCGGTAGTGTAGTGGCCTATCATCCTGGCCTGTCGAGCCAGGGACTCGAGTTCAAATCTCGGCCGGGGCGCTTCATTTTCTTCACAAAGTGAATAAAATTGTAGCCCGGGCGATTTTGAACTTTTTCGAACCGTTTTGAGTTGAAGGTTTCCTGAAACGAGTTGTGATAGCGGATTCGAACGAAGTGAAAATCAAGCCACAAGGTTTTGGTGGAGCTTTTCTTAAAAGCTCCGTTCGAAGCTCGGCCGGGGCGCTTACTTCTTTTCACAGAGTGAAATGAAGAGTGAGCCGGACGTTTTTTGAATATCTCTCGAACCGAAGATCCTCTTCGGTGAGTCGTGACATACATGCATGAGAGAAGCGAGAGCATGGTCACATTCGTTTTTCCGTGGACGCTTTTGCTGAGGTTACCTTGGTGTAACCAAGGATTACTGAGGATCATGAAAAGGGTCCGTTCGAAGCTCGGCCGGGGCGCTTACTTCTTTTCACAGCAAATCCATCTTCAATTAATCCGTGTTCTCGTCCTTTACGCGAAATTTATATCTCCTCAATGGCTCACGGTGTCCCGATGCTCATCCTTGCCAACGAAACCGATCCCGCGGCCAGCAATATCAGGGACCACCTGCTCTCCATCTGGGATCATACCACCATAGGAGAATTCGAGGGATTTCCGATCTTCCGGGGATCGAATGGCAAGGTCACACTGGCATCCCTCCCCTCTTCTGCCCTGGATATCGACAATCCGGATCTGAGGATTTTTCCGGACGGTCCGAGAGCTGATGTCATCATGTACCTCTCCCGCCACCAGAGCGTTTCCGGGAATAAGACCCTCACTGTCCATCCCATCGGTAATTTTTCAGAGGCAAAGTTCGGAGGAAAGGAAGGTACCCTTGTCCCCACCTCCCCCCACCTTATGAGCCAGGCCCTGCGGATCCTTGCCGGAAAACCTGTGGAGGGATACGAGTGCACCTTCGAGGCTACTCATCACGGCCCCTACAATGATGTCCCCACCTTCTTCATAGAGATCGGGAGTACCTTAGAGGCATGGAACGATCCGGAGGCTGTTCGGGGATTGGCTGAGACCGCACGTGAGCTGATCGACATCTACGAGGGAGATGAGGGAAGTGGAGGGGGGGAAGCGGGAGCAGAGAGAAGGGGGCGAAAGCAGGTTATGGAGGAGGCGGAGACAGAAAGAAGGAGTCGTATAGAAAGAGGGGAAGAAGGGAAGGGTGCAGGAGGAGGAGGAGGCGTACCGAAGGGACCGGTATGCATCGGTCTGGGAGGGGGGCACTATGCACCAAGACATACCAAGTTCGCACTGAAGGAGGGGCTCGATTTCGGTCACATCATACCATCCTATGCCGGAAAACATCTGAACACCGAGCTTGCCCGGGAGGTCATCAGAAAGACCCCGGGTGTGGAAAGGATATGTGCCCATGGGAAAAAGCATCGAAAGGAAGAACGGATATTCAGGGAACTCGCAGAGGAGTTCGATCTTGATATCGTGGAATACTGAGCTGCCATTGATCGTGTAAAAACAATTGTCTTATTTGGCTAGGGTGAGATCAACTTTCCCCTCCGAAAGTTTCACCGAATGGATCCTGCACTTCACTGTCTGCCCGAGCCTGTAAAGTTCGATTTCCCCGTTTGCCATGGCCTCTCCCCCTACTCCCCTGAGAGCGTTCGATCCATGCTCTCGTACTCTCTTGTTTCCATCTCCTCTTTTTCCCCCGCTTCCTTCTCTTCTTCCTCCCACTGCGCCCCCACCATGTTCCATCCCTCCATCAATCTGATCCAACAGGATCCTGCACTGACTTTCATCCAAGGTCAGCCGTTGTTTTGAGATACGGGACAAGGGGATCCTTCCCTCGGTTGCCCCATCGATGGACAGGAAGCACGAGGTTGGGGTAAGACCCGATATGGTGCACTCATGGGTTCCTCTGCGGTAATCCAGGTCAAGGGAGGCTCGGGTGGCGAGAGCAACATCGATCATGTCTCGCTCCATGTCCTCCGCTGCCTTCGACTGATCGTTGCAGATATCAACCATGATCTCCAGGTCGTCCTTCAGCAGTGCTTTCTCCTCCTCATCGAATTCCTTCCCTTCAACAAGATCTGCGAGGATTCGATGGACAAGGACATCGGGATATCTGCGGATGGGTGAAGTGAAATGGGTGTAGCACAGGGAATTAAGACCGAAATGTCCATGATTGTTCACCGAGTAGACCGCTCTGGGCAAAGTGGAAAGGAACCGCTGGTAGAGCAGACCCCGAATTCTTTCATCATCCATCTCCGAGATGCTTTTCAGGGCTTTGCGATATCCCCCTCCCACGACTCTGAGATCTTCCGGATCCATGGGAACGAGGGCCTCCCGGATTTTTGCTCCATCTTCCTTTCCCCCTCCTTCCCTTTCCTCTCCCTTATTTTCTCCTTC
>CAZTGJ010000325.1:0-3804 GCA_964613025.1 uncultured Thermoplasmata archaeon
CTGTAAGCTTAGCTGGGCACACACCGGAGCGACAACAAGTTGTCACTCCATTCCACTGCCCTCATCGAGTGCCCTACACTCAACCGGAGCTCAGACAAGTCCTCACTCCCCCACCCGCCTCATCAGGTTCTTCGAACCTAACCGGAGCGACAACAAGTTGTCACTCCCCCACCACCGTTCCACCTCTGCAGTTACAATAGTTTCTGAATGAATAACGAACCGACAACGACTACGATGATAACAACACGATGTTCTTAATGGAGGGGGGGTGGGGGGGGAAGCAGCCAAACAATTCGTTTTCCCAACAATGATATATATAAAATTCAAAGCTGAGGTCCATCATCACCCGGGCATCCGTCCACAACCTTCTGGTCACCTGCCTTGATGCTACAAAAGATTATCAATCACAATTACATTGAAGGTATAAGATGAGCACCAATCCTCAATTTTCAGCAGCCCATGCAAACGGCGGGGGGCACGCAGCCCAACATAGTGGCCATACCACGAAGATCCCGGCGGTCAAACATGCTGCGACTCCACACCCTGCGAGTACACATACAAAGGGAACACATACTGGTAGCACACACACCGGTGCCGCAACCTCTCACGACACGCTGTCAATGCAGGGGCGCAAACGCAAACCCAGGGAACCCGCACCCAAACCCGGAAAGGTCTTGGACAGTTATGGCAATGTAACAATCTATACAACAGATAAGCACATGCCGCTCTACCAAACAAACGAGAATCCGGGGAAATCCTCCTACGGTGTTTTAAAACCTCTGCTCATGGACGATCTTCTCGAAGAGATCATGTTTATCGGTGAGCATAAAAGTGTTATCGTATACCACCGAAAACACGGGATGTGCTTTACAAATGTCTACTTGGCTGATGAGGAGGCAGTGCAGATCATCAAGCGCATTGCGAAATACGTGGGAAAAGAAGTAGACAAATTCCACTCACTGCTCGATGGAAGACTGCCGGACGGGAGCAGGGTGAACGCCACGGTGTTCCCCGCCTCACCGGACGGGGCATCCATCACCATACGAAAGTTCAGGAAGGATCCCTTCACTATCGTGGACCTTCTGAACTTCAAGACCCTGGACACCGATGCCGCTTCATTCCTGTGGATGGCCATCGAGGGCCTCCAGTACAAGGCAGCCAACGTTCTGGTCTCCGGTGGGACCGGCAGTGGAAAGACAACCACCCTGAACGTCATGGCCATGTTCATACCCAAAGATCTCAGAGTGATCACCATCGAGGACACCGCCGAACTTCAGTTCGAGCATGAACACTGGCTCCGGCTGGAAGCTGTGCCTCCATCACCAGGTGTGGCAGAGGTCACCATCGACGGTCTTCTGAAAAACTGTCTCAGGATGAGACCCGACAGGCTGGTTGTGGGTGAGGTCAGGGGTCCCGAGGCAAAGACCATGTTCACTGCAATGAACACAGGTCACGACGGTACCCTTGGGACGGTGCACGCCAATACGGCACAGGAAACAATAACCAGATTGACCAGTGCCCCCATGGAAGTGATCCCGGTCATGCTCACTGGCCTCGACCTCATCGTGATGCAGACCAGGATGACCATCGACGGGAAACCTGCACGACGGATCACAGAGATCGCAGAGGTTGGTGGGCTGGAGGAGAACAGACCCAGACTCAACCTGCTGTACAAATGGGATGGTTCCCTGAAGCAATTGGTTCGGACAGGGACCCCCAGTAAGATCAGAGAGGTCATCTGCCATGCATCGGGTATCGCTCTTGATGATTTCAACCGAGTCATGGCCAACAGGGAAGCGATCCTCAAACATATGGTGCAGAAGGGCTATCGGACAAAGGAACAGGTTGCAAGCATCATCCAGTCATACTATCTCAAGGTCAGGAACAAGACACCGGGAACCTCTATCCTGGACCATTATGCCGGTGTGAAGATCATCCATGACGGAGGCCGTGATGTCACCACATACGAGGTGAGCAATATCAAACCGGACAAGATCTACGGAAAGCTTGCCCCTCTGTTAGCCGACGACAATCTCGAGGAGATCATGTACAACGATGACAAACATCCGGTCAAGGTCTATCATCGAAGGCATGACATGTGCGATACCAACATCTTCCTTACCGTGGCTGAGATTACAACGGTTGTCCAGAATCTTGCAAAATTCGTGGGGAAACGTATCGATGCGGCCCATCCGATCCTGGACGGCAGACTTCCCGATGGCAGCAGGGTGAATGCGTCCATGCCCCCCGCCTCCCCCAACGCCCCAACACTCACCATTCGTAAGTTCAGAAAGGATCCGCTCACCATCGTCGATCTCATCAAATTCAAAACACTTGACCCGGATATGTCCGCCAGTATCTGGATGTGGGTTGAGGGACTTGCACAGAAGCCATCGAATATCATCATCGCCGGAGGTTCATCCTGCGGTAAGACCACCACCCTTAACGTTATGGCCATGTTCGTTCCGGTAACTGATCGTATCGTAACCATCGAGGACACCCTGGAACTTCAGCTCAGGCACGACCACTGGGTAAAACTCGAATCCATTTCTCCCGATATCGAAACTGGGGAAGGCGAAGTATCAATGGATGCCCTGCTCAAGAACTGTCTCAGGATGAGGCCCGACAGGATCCTGGTGGGTGAGGTTCGAGGTCCCGAGGCTAAGACCATGTTCCTTGCCATGAACACGGGTCACGATGGTTCCCTTGGTACGGTCCACGCAAACTCGGCACAGGAAACGATCACCAGGCTCACCAGTCCACCCATGGAAGTACCGGTTATCATGATGACCGGTCTTGACCTTATTATCATGCAGCAGAGGATGATGATCAACGGGAAGGCGGTGCGGAGGATCACCGAGATCGCTGAGATGGCAGGACTCGAGAAGGGAAAGCCACGGCTGAACACCATCTTCACATGGGACCCGAGACGGGATGCAATGATCCCTACCGGCATCCCAAGCAAGCTCAGGGAGAAGATCTGCGATGCGGCTGGTATCAGCACGGCGGAGTACGAGTCCATCAGGGCCAACCGGAAGGAGATCATCGAATACCTGGTGGTAAACAACTATCGGGACCTGCACACCATCACCGAGGTTATCCAGAACTACTACGAGCGGAGCAAGAAATAACGTGTCCTGTTCATGTTGAACACGACCTATACAATACCGAACGAAGCACGCCGAACACGAACACGAGCATACATACCGAGGGAATACCAGATGACGGTCCGGGATAAGGCAGGAAGGCGAAGGTTCATTCTTTTCGAGACGGCAGAGGAAACCGATGCAGGGATGGGCAGGATCATCTCGCTGTTCAACGGTCGATTCCGGGAACTGGGAATTGACAGGCGGGAGATCAGGTTCAGGGTGGTGTTCGTTGGTGACGGCGTTGGAATAGTAAGATGCTCACACGTCTTCAAGGATGTGGTCCTGAACATGATCAACTGGACGGAACTCAATGGAGTGAAACTGAAAACCCTGCGAACTTCGGGAACGCTGAAGACGCTGAAGGTCTGGCTTCGCGATCATCGGAGCATTACGGTTCCGGGAAAGACCAGGTTCAGGAAAGGTCAAAAGCCACCAGGAAATCCACCAGCTATAGACCATCGCAGAACCCATCATTAACCAAGGGGATAAGATTAAAAAGCGGTGTACAAAATTCCGGGTTCCTTGCGGGGGTAGCCAAGCCAGGTCAAAGGCGGCAGACTCAAGATCTGTTCCTCAGCGGTTCAAGGGTTCAAATCCCTTCCCCCGCACCAGTTCTAATAGCATAATTTTAAATACTAATTGTAATTTAACCCTT
>CAZTGJ010000326.1:0-3778 GCA_964613025.1 uncultured Thermoplasmata archaeon
TGGTAACTGGGGATAATGAATATTAACATTTATCAGGGGTGCGAAACATGAATTACTGAGTATAGCCCCGGTTATTTTATTGATAGGTGCAATCATTATACTTCTTAATACCTCTAGTATTAATGAGGTCGTAATATCCATTTCTTTAATATTGCTTGGAATTTGGGGATCTTCTTTATTTCTTGGATCATTTCTATCATTCATCAAAGCAGTCTTAGTAATAAGAAAAGAAAAAGCCTCAGAATCCCAAGGTATAGAGCACCCAACCTAAGCGCAGGCTGGGAGGAAGCATAATCAAAATCCAACAATGACTACGTTACCAACTTCCGCAGATTCGATCCCAACATAATATATCAGCAAATATCCGCGAAATCTGAGTTATCGTCATTGGCAATCTGCCCCCACTTCCCCCTACCCCTGAATCGATTTTACACAATGGGAAAAAGTCTCCAGGGAAAGGGGATCGATGTAGCACAGATTAGAGTCTTCTTTTTATCGCAGCCAGACCATCTTCAACCGGCCTGATCTCAGCATGGCCAAGCTTGAGTGCGGGTTCGAAAAGGTTATGGAGTTTCACAATATCATCAGTCTCCACAAGGAAAAATACAGTATGGGCTGGTGCATCAACATAGGCACCGATCAAGTTCACACCTGATTCATTGTCATTACTTAATATCGTTCCAAATGTTTCACGAATCAAATCCGGATTACCAGCCGGGCAGGATTGCCAATTATGTATGTGTGTCACATGAAAAAGCATAGGAGATACCTCCAGATATATTTTCCTCTCCATCCATTGGTCGTGTTTTATAGTTAATCCCAATTTGTTGGTGATGGTAAGGCCAGGAAAAAAGAATACGTAGGACATGCCTCATGTGAGCATTGCCTGAAGAAAAATTAAGACGGTCTTCGAGGGGGGGAGGGGGAAAGGTGGGGGGGAAGCCTCAGGGATCCGGAAATATTTATGAACGCTGCTACAATTCGCTAATAATCCGCTCCTTTTGAAATTCTTCTTTTCCTGAACTGAACAAGTGAAATGCAAATCCCTCCGATGACTGCAAAAATATTAAAGCCGGGAAGGAATCCCTCAGCACGTTCACCTTCCTCTTTCCACTTCCCAGGATCATTTGGATATGTATCGACCTCAAGGCGTGTTGTTGAATCAGCTTCTGTTCGTCCCACGTTCCACTCATCCGGATAACCATCCCCATCGCTGTCTTTCGATGCAGCGGGATCACTGGGGAAAGCATCAGAGTTGTCTCCTACCCCATCAGCATCGGTATCGCTCCATTCGTTCCTGTCATCCGGAAAATCATCATCGATATCGGGAATCCCATCATTATCCTGGTCTGATAAGACTTCGATCGTCGTCGAAACTTCGCTGCTCCAATCGTCATAATCGTCCTGAACTCTGAATGAAATTGTATGATCACCCGGTGTAAGCTGGCCTGTGGTAAAAACCGATTCTGACCCATTGTACAATTCTCCATCCACTGATGAAACCCAGGTGTAAGATATTATCTCACCGTCCTCATCCTCCCCATGGCCTTCGAAGGTAATGTTCTCCAGTTGGATAGCTGGAGAAGGTGCAATCGAATCGATAACTGCGACGGGAATTTCATTTATATCGAAAATAGTGGAAGTAGTCAGACTTTTTTCCGTTTCATCGCGGTCTTTTATCAGTACAAAAACGGTAACAATGCATTTCTCTCCATCCTCAACAGACTCAAGTGGGGTGACAAGTAAATCGAATGGAAGAGCGATAGAGAACGGTTCTATTCGCGCGTTTGTGAGACTCAGTAGGACATCCCACCTCCCATTATTCTGGGAAAAGTCGATCTCGACGATAGCCTCGACATTACCTGCGTTTTGAATGGTAAAGTAATATTCCGCCGACTGCCCCCCCTCGTCCAATACAATTTCTCCAGGAATAACTTCCATATAGATCCGGTAGATCGCTTCCACGTTCATTGAAACGTCCAGATTGTATCGCACATCCGCGTTTTCCTGATCCTCCACGATAAATGACCAATGATACCCATCATCAGTGACGATCACATTATCAGAAGGGGTGATGTCCACAGAAACAATCTCAAGATCCCCGGCTGCTATGGAAACCGATGATTCTCCGCTTATTTCGAGATCCCATAACTCCTGGTCAAGATCTATCAGATCGAGCTCGAAGTCAAAGGTTTTATCTTCATCGCCTGTGTTCTCGACAATGAAATCGATGGTGTTGGGTATTCCGGATTTCAATTGATCAAGCGTGGATTTATCATCCGTTTTAACAGCAACACCGTCTGTGCGTGTGATGTTAAGGTAGGCTGTGTCGGAGACAGTCTCATTATTGCCTGAAACTCCCGAGATCCAAAGGTTGGCGGTGTTACTGGCTCCCTGGGCAGGTGCGGGGCGTACTCGGACAAGAAGAATGGTTTCATCATCTCCCTGGAGCGTTACTTTGCTCACTTCCACATCCGAATCCGGATCAATTATCAATGCGGACCATTCATTGGGGATACCATCAATGTAAAGTGAAACTGTATCTACATTTGGAGCGCCATTTTTCACTCTGAAAATGAAATCCGCGTCCCCCCCCTTTCCGCATTCCCCTCCTTATGGCGATCATCAACATAAGTGGATCCGTCATTATCTGAATCCTGTTCCCGATAAGATAGCGTTACACTTGCAAATCCGGTAACACGGGTGGTTGTTTTCCGGGACCAGGAAGCTTCCTGATATTCGGGGTCTGACTGAGATTTCTTTGAGGTCCCGATTGCATACACATCCACAGATTCACCGACCACAGCATCTTCCGGTATGGAAACGTTCAGCAGAATGGTATGGAATTCCTCCGAGTTAAGAATAACCTGTTCCGGGTCGATGCCGGCTTCCCATTCGCGGGGTAGGTCATTGTGAGTGAACTCTATGGTGTCATTGACCAGGCCTGCGTTGTATACGACCATTTCAAAATGAACATAGCTTCCTGCGGATCCCGACTTCGTATCGCTCTCATCATCCGCAAGAACGAGATAGACACCATATTTCGACAGGATGAACCTCACTTCATCCACATAAGTAAAATTATTCCCAGTTTGATCAATTATTTCAAAAGTAACATAGTAGGTTCCCGCATCCTCTTCACCGTGCATGTCCTCACCATAGCTCCAGTTGAAGTGGAACGCCACACTGTCATCTGATGACTGATGTTCCGGGGCGATAGGATCAGGATAGAACATATCATCGGGTCCTTCGATGGTTATCTGGATGTTCTCGATGTCCCGGTAGGTGAAACTGTCCATAAAGCTCCCCCAGATGTGAGCAATTCCGAGACCACTCTCCTCCGGGTATTTTGGGATGAACTCCATTCCGAATTTATCGTTCCCGTGGACATCCTGAACATGGAACTCCTCGTCCACAATCTGGTTTGTCCAGAATTCAACATGGGCATCCCCTCCACGATAATCCACATTGACCTGCCCTCCGTCCGTCACCATTCGAACCTTCATGGTATGGTCTTCGAGAAAGGTGTGGTTGTCCGTTCCATCAGCATTTTCATTGAACGACAGTCTCCAGAAACTTTCCTCCTCTCCGGAAGGAAATCCTCCGCTCAACGTTTCGGTGACGTCCGCTATCACTACATCATTGTCCAGGAGTTCCATGGTAACATCAGTTGACCCCGTAAAAGCTTGGTAAGTGACGCTCACTTCCACCGCCGCCGCGGGCGCGGCGCGGGGGGGGGGGGGGGGGGGGGGGGGGGGGGGGGGGGGGGGGGGGGGGG
>CAZTGJ010000327.1:0-3777 GCA_964613025.1 uncultured Thermoplasmata archaeon
ATAAAAAAGTATTTATGAAACATGCAAAGTGCATTGTCCCACGTGCCAGCGTAGCTCAGTTGGTTGAGCACCCGGCTGTTAACCGGGCGGTCATCGGTTCGAATCCGATCGCTGGCGCTCACATTTTCCTCAAGGGCCCGTAGCTTAGCCTGGTTGAGCGCCCGGCTCATAGCGACATCGTTTCGTGAGAAACCGGGTGGTCAAGGGTTCAAATCCCTTCGGGCCCACTTCAAACAACGAAGTAGTTTGAATGTGGGACAGTTGGGATTCACAAAAACATTATGCGAACGAGCTGAGCGAGTGAGCTTAACCACCCGCATGGGTGGTTGTTTTTCCATGGAAGCTTTTGCTGATGTTTTCAAATGTTTCATTTGAAAATTTGAAGGCTCTGAAAAGGTTCCGTGGGAATCCCTTCGCGCCTATCCTCATTGGTAGATTTTATCGTCCGATTGTTGGAATGAATTGACTAAACTGCTCATAACCACCCCACCTAATAATTTATAGGCCATATGCCAATTTCACGATAGATAAATTATAGAAACCTTAATTACCGAAAAATACGTTGCCATTATCGGTGCCCGAGTACCATCACCGATTTTTTAACATCTCCTTATTTTTTCTTTGCATTAACCACCTACTCCCTCGGGCACCACCTTGCCTTCACTCTATCACTCTGCAGAATATCCAATCGTGAGTCGGATATTATCGTCTTCCCAGGTCCCACCCCCCCTCTCTCCCTCCCCCCTTTTTGCTGCAATATCATATCGTGGATCGTGATGTTTGAAATTCTCGGATATTTCTGTAGGAAAAAATAAAGGTGAATTGACTAAAGAGATGATTTAGGTAACGAAGAATCATTGAGATATCCTGTAAGCTCCATCGAGTTCCTGCCTGGAAGAGAGGTAACGCTGAATATACTGACCACAGTTACTTCCGATCTTATTTTCCTCAACCTCACCAATGCTGACTATAACCTCGTACCCGAGATCACGAAGCTCATTCACCAGTGAATACCCTTCACCACGATTCGGATCAATATATGATTCCATTCTGTTCTCCCGCATCCGATACGTTGGATTGAGAGGGGTGATCTTAAGGAGGAAGGTATCAGGTGAGAAGTGCTGTAAAAGTATCGATGGGTCAACTGGCGTATCCTTGGCAAGTGCGAAATTGAGAGTGATTTTCCGGTCACCATTTTCTTTGAACCGTTCACCGTATTCTGAGATCTTCTCAAAGCTCCATTTCTTGATCGGGATGATCTGATCCCTGACCGCCTGATCGGTTGAATGGATAGAGAATTGAAGCTGGAACATGCCATGGGGATAATGTTTGTCCTTTATGTTCAAGAGGCGGGGAAAAAAACCGTTTGAGCCTGCAGGAGCAACGGTGGAAACACATGGCAGGAAGCCGGGGGCATTATATCGAAACGGGATCTCATCCAAGACATCGAGGACAGCAGGATTGAGAGCCGGCTCACCCATCCGCGAAAACTGCAGCTTGAGTTTAGGGATTGGGATCAATTCCCCATCTTTGGCACCGGGATACCGGGACGATATCATGTGATCAATCTGAGAGCGCATCTCTTCTGTGGAAAGTGGACCCTCGTAATCTCCACCTGCATCACACATCCCGCACCCCACCGGGCATCCGTAGAGCGTTGAAAGGATAAGCACCCATTTCTCCTCTCGTGGTATCGGAGGCTGCACGGATTCCACGAACTCAATATATTTCCCGCTCCCCATGTCGGCAACGTATACCCTGGCTAGTTCATCATTTCCATTGGTACAGACGATCTTCATTCCGGCTTCTCCGGTAAAATGGTAGATATCCTCATGGCCGCCCTGACTCCGTCTCCAACAGCAATGGAAACCTGCCGAAAACGACCGTTCTTCACGTCACCAATAAGGTATAAAAGCCCTTCTTCCTCGAGTCGCTCAAGTTGCCCTCTCAACCGGGGAGTGATGATGCCATCCGCAGGATCCCTGCCAATTGCATAGATGAGATAGTGGGCTGTCAGGCTCACAAGGACCCCTCCTTTCTCAATGGAAATTTCAAGATCGGAATCTGCTTGCCGGATATGTAAGACCCGGGAATTCTCATAATATGATATGCTTGACATTTCATGAGACCGCCGGAAGAGGAGAGGAAGACATTTTCGATCAGCGAGCCGGTTAAGTATGATTACTTCATTCTCCTTTCCAAGATTCAACGCATAGTCAAAGGCAGCATCTCCCGCACCCACGATAACGATCTTCTTGTTCTTTGCCCCGATAATTGTTTTTACCTCTGAGAGTACCTGGGCTTTGCAGTCATCCGGGATATGAAGATCCTGAGGGAAGGGACGGGGGTGCGTGCCTGTGGCAACGATGATGAATTTTGCATGGATGGCGGGGTGTGATGATTCATTCGATGTCCGTAGAATGAAGGTATCACCGTTGTAATCAACCTTAACGATTGATTCTCTTCTGAATCTTGGTTCCAAAGAGATAAGATGGTCCTTCATAAGCTCGACCAGATTCGGACCGGATATGCCGTCAGGAAAGCCAGGATAGTTCTCCACAAGATTGGCATTGTGTAAAAGACCACCGATCCTGTCCTCTTCGAAGATCAAAGGGTCGAATCCATAGCGCTTGAGCTGAATGGCAGAAGCAATGCCTGCCGGGCCTGCTCCAATGATAACTATATCCTCAAACTGCGTAGGTTTTTTCATATGCCACCATCATGAACGCTCCCATTCATCGTGAATCTGTTCGATGCTGATTCCTTCACTGGCAGTTATTTCCTTGGACGTTTGCTGAAGTCCGTCCAGCATTTCCCTCACCTTGACTGGATGTGCGAATCCATGGGATAAGGTAAGAAGAGAGGAATGATGAAAGTCGATATGATAGGTTGCCGTTCCGTCTAATAGGAAGAACACCTCGAATCCTCTCACGAAAGCGGACCTGGCGGTTGTTTCACAGCACAGATGGGTCATCACCCCTCCGATTATCACCTGCTTAACACCACGTTCCCGAAGCCAATCTTCAAGATCAGTCCCGTAAAAAGCATCGTACTGCTCCTTCTGAAGCACAGCAGTCTTAAGCTCCGCAAACTGGGGGATCAATTCGCTCATCGGATCGTCCTGTTGGATGAGGTCACTCCACCATTTGTCCATTGAGCCGGAATTTTGTGGGGTGTTCATGTGTCGTGTAAGGATCACCGGAAGATCAAGATCCTGATAAGCCTGGACCAACCGAATGAGACCTGGAAGGGTCGCTCCGGCACTTGGAATAAATGCATGGGAGGCTGGATCAAGGAAGTATCGCTGCATATCAAGCAGGATCAATGCGGAATCATCAGGGCGAAGATGGAAGGGGCGTCTTTCTCGATACTGGGTGAGTCTTTTCAGTAACTCATCTGCATCCTGGTCAAGGGATTCTGAGGTGAAGTATTGATTTTTCAAGGAATTTCCTCCCTGGGCTTTTCCATGGGAGTACCAAAAAGAGATACAATATTTGAAACTTTCCATACGATCTCGTCATGTGGATATTTCGTAGTGAGCGGGGCAGTGCGGGAGGGGGGGGCATGAATGCCGTGGATTGCGGTGACGATTATGTGGAAAACTGTAAGGGGAGGGTGGGAGGGGAGGAATGAATAGCGGGAATATATTAAACAAAGGAGGGGGAGAAAGGCAGGATACATTGAGAATAATTTATTGGAGAAAATTGAGGATGGTGTGAATATGCAGTAGTTCCGAACGAGTTGAGTTCCGAGTGAGAAAATCACTTCGAAGATCAT
>CAZTGJ010000328.1:0-3710 GCA_964613025.1 uncultured Thermoplasmata archaeon
GGAAGAGGGAAGAAGGAAGAGGGAAGAAGGAAGAGGGAAGAAGGAAGAGGGAAGAAGGAAGAGGGAAGAGGGAAGAAGGAAGAAGGAAGAAGAGGAAGATAGAAGGAAAAAAGAGAAGGGAAGCGTGGAGGAAGAGGTGAAGGAAGGGTGTGAGTGGAGGAAAGTAAGAGGAGAGGAAAGATTACTATTCGATGAATGAACAGCAATGTTTTTCTACGATTCCCAAATCACGGCATACAGGACTCGTATGGGATGATCACCATGGTAAAGGGTACTTTCGTGACAGCAATCAACTGCATGGACGGCAGGGTTCAGGAACCGATTATCAAATGGATGAAGGAGAACTTCAAGGCAGATTACGTAGACATGATCACAGAGGCTGGTCCGGACAAACTGCTTGCAGAGGGGCCGTATGTGATGATCGGATCAATCATCGACAGGGTACGTATATCGGTGAACAAGCACGGTTCCACCGTTCTCGCCATCGTGGCTCACCATGGGTGCGCTGGGAATCCGGTGACCAAGAAGGAGCATATGGTGTATCTTGAGGCCAGTGTGAAGGAGGCCATGGCCTGGGCTGGAAGAGATGTCAGAGTGATAAGTCTGTGGGTGAATAGAAAATGGGAAGTTGAACTTATCCACGATACCCTCGAGTAATTAGTATGCAGATAGGCAGAAAGAAAAGGCACAATAAAGGTATTAGTACCAAACTCTTATCATTATCTTTTATTTCCCCAAGTCCATGAGGATACGAGCAGAATGTGTACCCTGTCAGCTCAAACGGGCGATCTACGAGGCCTCCCTGGTTCCCGGATCCGACCCTATCGAGGTCGTGCAGACAGCAATGCGAGTTTTCAATGAGTATTTCCCGCCACCTGAAGGTATGGATAACAACGAGGTTTCGTCCCTTGTTAAGGAAGCGGTTTATCGAAAAATTGGATCCAGCGACCCACAATGGGAGAACAAACGGAAGAGCAATAAAGTGGCACTCTCCCTTCTCCCCGAGATCGAGAATATGATCGCTCAAAGCAACCAACCTTTTCGGACCGCACTACTTGCCGCTGTCGTTGGGAACGTCATGGATTTTGGGATCAAGGGCTCAGCAGAATCACCTGAACATCTCTCTGAGATCTTCCACCAACATTTCGAGGAAGGTCTGTTCGTGGATCATTCAGATATCATTCTGGATATGATCATGAAGGTCGATGAGGTTCTCTACATGTGCGACAACGCCGGTGAGATCGTCTTCGACAAACTCCTCATCCGGGAAATTAAGAACCTCGGAAAGAAGGTGATCCTCATGGTCCGGGGGGAACCTATCCTCAATGACGCCACACTTGAAGATGTACAGGAACTTGATATGGAACAGGAGGTGGATCGGGTCATTACCACCGGACACTTCGGAGTGGGTATCGCCATGAACCGGGCTCCCCGGGAAGTGAAGGATGAGATAATGAATGCCAAGTTCATCGTTGCCAAAGGAATGGGTAATTATGAGGGATTCGCAGACCTCGATCTGCCTCCAATTGCATTCCTCATGAGAACCAAATGCAGACCTGTTGCTGAGGACATTGGATATCCTTATCAGAAAAATATAGCATATTTTCGAGCCTCCTCAGACAAATGAGGAAATCCACAACCATCGCAAAGGATTTGTTGGTTGTCCGGTTCCGGTTGTTTAGTTGAGATGAGAATCCTTTCTACCGTCTACCGAAGCTGGTCCAGAACGATCTCCACAATCATCCTCTCTCCTGCCTTAATTAAGATCTCTCCTTCGTATGGTTGGAAACCCTCAGCTTGGATGAGGAGAATGAATTCTCCCTCAAGCAACTCAAACCCGAATTTTCCTTCCTTATCAGTTGTGGTGGTATACCGGTTATCGTCATTGTGGACCATGACCTGAGCACGAACGATGGGATATCCTCCAACTGTCGACACTAATCCGTGAAGGTATCCGACCTCCGGATGAGGCTCTGATTCGCGGGGTTCAAGCTTGATCCGATAGGATGTTCCATCCTCTCCAATTCTGACCTCACCTCTGAATTTCTGATATCCTTCTGCAAAAGCAAATATTCGGTATATACCTACAGGGATGCGCTCAATCACAAATTCTCCATGGTCATTGGATTGTGCCCTGAAGTGGAAATCGTCATTTACTATCTCGATGACAGCTCCCGGGACATGAGCATTCTCTGCGAACACGATACCCTTTAAGGTCCCATATTCACGGTGTTCATTGTCTGGTTCTGGTCGGGGTTCTGGGTCCGGATCAGGACGGGGGTCACTCCCACGAATAGTGAATGTAGTGCTTGCACGGTGGTACTCATAGCTTCCAATGACGTTGTGAGTTCCTTGCCTGTAATTTTTAGAAATGATCATCCCCTTACCATCAGTGGCTCCGATAAATTCCCTATCAATGTAGATCTTGACTCGGGCCAGAGGTTTACCCTGGGATGAAAAAGCATAGATGATAACGTCATTGAAAAGACCATCACGATCTTTTGCTACGACTTCTGCCTTGAGGTTGAGGGTCTGCCGTTCTTTCGCAGGGAGATGTTTGAGCTGAACCGGAGCCCGAGTATTTTCATGGACTCTGAGCATGGACTTATGCGGCAGGAAATCTCTTGCTTCTACAGTAAGAACGTAGGCTCCTCCGGGAACACCCTCGAAGTGGAAGTTTCCCTGTCTGTCCGTGGTTGTGGCCCTGAATTGAGGACGTACAGCATCGGATTTCCTATCAATACCAGGCTTCCTGTCAGAACCCGGGCGCTGATCTGTATCCCTGTTTGGCCTCTCACGATCATTTTCCCTAACTTGAACAAGTCTGGTCAGTTGTACTCGTGCCCCTGCAATAGGCTGCTTCCTTTCATCCACCACTTTTCCCTTCACTAGGTATGATTCTGTTTCCGGTCTCGCTTCTGGTCTTGCATCTCGCCCCAGGATTATCCGAAATGGCGAAGAACCGGTACCTGCATATTTAATTACCTGTCTGTGAACGGCTTTATCACTATAATAGATCACTAAAAGGTACTGGCCCCTATCGAGGCCGAGGAACTCGAAATATCCTGACCTGTCTGTTTTGGTTACATGTTTATCCGTATATCTCTCTGTCTCTTTATCTGAAAGCACACGCATGTCAGTGGGCTTTTTATCGGCATCAGTATAGCGCTTATCCTTGGATCGATCGCAATCCTTTTCGGTTTTCCGTTCGGCATCAGGATCAGTGTCACGTTTGGTATCACGATCAGGATCACGATCGGTTTCCCCTCGTGTGCCGGGATATCGATCATTCTCGATGTCACCATCAGGATTGGGTCGTTCCGGAGGGGCATGTTGGATTTCCTGTTTGACGAGCGTAACGACGACGCCAGGAACCGGTTGCGTATCCTTGAAGATATAGCCTCCGATCCCACGGATAAGAACATTGCTGTTTTCATCGTCAGCAAGGGCATAGTTCCTCCCATCCGGATCATTTTCTCTCGTAGGTTCATCTCCTTCCGAGGATAACGTAGGATAGGCAACAGCGGAAAAACCGACAAAGAGCAGGGCAAGCACCACCAATGCCACTAGAGGAGATTTTGCTCGAGTGGTAGAATTCATTTTCATTGTATACCTCTGTGATAAATTAATGACATTTAGCATATATAACAATTACATATTAGCTTGTAGGAATCTGCAAAAATACAATCTCCTCATTTCTCTCCTCAGTA
>CAZTGJ010000329.1:0-3710 GCA_964613025.1 uncultured Thermoplasmata archaeon
GGAAATCAATAGCTCAAATATGGTTGATCATTCCTTAACCGAAGACACATGGAATAGAATATATATCTCCATCTGTCTGGCCACATCAGTGGTCTTCTGTTCGATGTTCTTTTGTCCAAGCTCCCTCAGGGCTGATGCACTATCCTCGGTTGCATTTTTTCCTAACTCCTTCGTAGTCCTTTCTGAATAATCACCCACGTTATTCAGCGTTTCCAGGGTCAGGTTCCCAAATACAAAGATGATGAAAAGGGACAGCCCAAGGAATGCGATCAAGATCTTTGTTCTAATAGAGAACGATCGCTTTGTCAGTACATGCATATTTCACGTGAAGAGACTATCCCTTATTTATAAACTTCCAATATTTGCGAAATAATTCCGGACTACACAAACATCCAATGATTACAAAATGTTATATAGATAAACTCCCCTCTCCGCATGAACCCCCTTTCATCGTAACCTTCAAAGACAGGAATGTAAGAAGGGATAGTATCACTAGTATAATTTGTGGTGATTGTGAATACGGTCAGGGAACTGGTTATTGGCAATATGAGGTGAAAACATGTGCTTTACAAATGAGAGGATTGGTGATATTGATATGGTAACCCTTTCAGGGCGTCTTGATACTGAAAAGGCGGAGAAACTCATCGTTCACTTCGATGAATTGTGGGATTCTGGATCTCATAATGCGATGGTGCTCATGGAATCCGTAAATTATATCAGCTCCAGCCTGATCAGAGTACTTCTCAAATCTTTAAAAAAACATAAGGCCGCAGGAGGAGATTTCAAACTGGTTGGATTACAACCTCACGTTTTTAATGTGATAAAAATGGCAGGCCTGGATTCAATCTTCTCGATCCATGAGGATAAAGAGTCCGCCCTCAAGTCAAGCTCTGAATAAGTCAAATCCATTCCAACACGATCCCAAATTCCCTCTCTTCAATCTGCTTCCATTCCCCGATATTTTCCCAATGATAGCCATCGAATAATGCTCTGTTATTCTTCATTCATCAAATCTTGAAAACGTCAACATTATCCATCATATCATTGAATTGAAACTCCCAATCGCAGTAAGCTGCGGGATATCATAAGATATGAAACATCAATCGATCCTTTTATTGGGGTCATTCTGCTCGATATAATCTTTTAATTCCTGGGCGAAATCCGAATCAATGGAGATTCTTTCATAGGCTATGGGAACGTTATTCAGATACTGGAGTACCAGTGCGTCCTTCCCATATAGCTGGCCAGGAAATACTCCGCCGAAAAAGAATCCCAGGTTTTCAAATTCCGAAGTTAGATAGTACGTTAATGGGTCCTGCAGATCGAGATAGAGATATATTGCTTCAATATGCTTCAGGCAAAGATCCTTGAGTTGTTCATGTACCTTTCTCACCACGTCAGCACCGTACTGTGGGATGTGAATGTACGCGATCCCTTTCGGAGCAGTTACCTTTGTTTTCACTACGGAATTCGTTTCTGGAAACAGGTATGATTCTTTTCGTATTCTTTTTCCATTCTGATCCTTCATTCCTTCTGGTATACTGTACTCCGGTTGATAGCCGATGTTCTCATAAATCTTCCCGACCATTTCCAGATGGTGGGGGGGGGGAAGATCCGGGAACGCGGGGGTGGGTGAAGGTATCTAAATGAAATGACATAGGTTTCTCTCTGCAGGATCTCACTCTGGATTGCCTTGAATGATCTGGTGGTAGGGACATTTGCCAGCAGGATTGCACAATCATAAAAAGCAAATTTGTGGAGTGCTTTCTGGGAGAAAGGGTGAACTGAGACGCATTGTCCAAAGATTCCTATCATCCCCTCTGATTCTGCGTACTCAATCAATTTGGGACCAAGCTGGTTAAGGCAGCCCTGACCCCGGAACGTGGGTTTGACTATGGCCATTCCAAACTCTGCAATAGTATCCTCTGCTCTACTCTTCAGTAAAGCACTATGACCAGCAACCTCCCCATTCGGTGTAACAGCAACCATGGATATAATGAGACCTTCCTCGTTCAGTTCCTTAATCCGATCCGGAAAATAAGCATTCTCCTTGTCATATGAATATCCATAGGTTTTGTAGATGCATTTAGACACCTCGATTGCTTCTGATAGTTTCATCATTCGAATGTCGAGATCTATTTTCTCAGTGGCTTGAGGTTTTTCCTCGAATGGTTTCTCGAATCGTTCCAACTCGGATTCATCGAAGTATTCTTCTATGCTCTTATGTTTCAGGAATTTGATGAGCTGGGTCTCTTTTCCCTGCTTTCCAAGATTATGAAATGATACCTCGTCCATAGTCTCATTCATAAGAAATGTACCAAGTCCACCACCGGACGTTTCGTCCATTACTGATCCGGCATCGTATTTCGGGATATCGGACGGATCGAACGGTAAACCCTTGTCCTGAATTGCCACTTTGAGTCCAAGAGGAATGCGTTCGCAGATAATATCGAATGTTGCATCTTCCTCCGGTTCAAACGCATGTTCCACAACGTTGGTAAAAGCCTCATCCACCCCTAACTCAATCATCTGCTGCTCATCCTGTTTGAAACCAATCTTTATTGCAACCGATACCACGTAGGCACCAACAACAGACCCATATGATATGTCATTGGGAACACTGAGTTTCGAGTACTCATTCTTCTCACCCATTTTGCACACCTCGAAAGTACGGAAGGAAGCTCCCGGGAAGCCATTCATACGGAATCATGAAGTTGATACCGCTTCGTACGTCATTTAAAATTTTCGATGAAAAATCTTGCTTCGCAGTCTTCCCACGATTATTCTCGCTCCTGGTCCCACGACATGCAACCATTGGTATGTGTTCAAAAAAATAGATATAGTAGGTTTAAATGGGGAGGCTACATCAATCGATGGTTTTTCGCAACAGGTTTTCCGGTTGTGATCATACACTACCCGATTTTCCGAGAAACTGAAAATCCCGATTGGTCTATCAATTCGCAGCGGGGTAGGGTAGCCAGGATATCCCGGCGGGCTCATAACCCGCAGATCAGTAGTTCGAATCTACTCCCCGCTACTTCCTTTTTTTACTTCCTTCAAACTCACCTAGTGAGTTGAAGGTATAAACAGAGAGTTCCGGGGAAAGTAGATTCGAACGGAAAAGTCGAACGTATGTTCGATAGAAACTCCGTTTCTGAGAAAAAAGTGAGGGGTGGCATACACCTTCGAGCGAAGCGAGAAGATGGCCACATTCCTTTTCCCTGCAGGCTTTTTGTAAAAGGCTGCGTTAGAATCTACTCCCCGCTACCTCTTTTCTTTCCTTCAGACTCACACAGTGAGTCGAAGGTTTAATCAAGAGTTTCAGGGAGAGTAGATTCGAACGGAAAAGTCGAACGTATGTTCAATAGAAACTCCGTTTCTGAGAAAAAAGTGAGGAGTGGTATACACCTTCGAGCGAAGCGAGAAGATGGCCACATTCCTTTTCCCAGGAGGCTTTTGCTGAGGAAAATGAAATGTTTCATTTCATAGACTGAGGATCATAAAAAGGCTCCGTTCGAATCTACTCCCCGCTACCTCTTTTCTTTTCAAATAATCAACCACCAGAACGATTGATGAAAAACATTATGGGAATACTATAAATAGAGAGATGGGTTACAAAACAATTGACATTGTTACACCTAAAATGGTGATTGAATATGTATCGAGAACCGAAGCCAATGAAGGAAATTCATAAGATACGGAAAAAGTTG
>CAZTGJ010000330.1:0-3708 GCA_964613025.1 uncultured Thermoplasmata archaeon
TATCACCCCAGTACCCACCAAATTGTAATCTTGCAGTGCTTCTACAACCTATAAACAGTTATCTTTTATGAGCTTTATTGAAAATTCCGTATAACGGCCAGCGGGTATCTGAAGTCCGAGCGAAGCGAGGATTTGGACATAGAGCGATTTTATCGGCCATAGCCGCATAGCCTCTGTCCTTTTTGTACTTTTACGACCCAAGAGTTTCTGGATGTACAGGATATCCGTACCTGCTTCCTGTAGGTGGGTGGCGAAACTGTGTCTCAGACTTGAATGATGGGGGACGTCGGCAAACCAAAGGATCGGGGGAGGCGGGGAGCAGGAGCAGGGGGAGGGCATCCGCTAATTGGCATCAGTGTAAAGGAGGACCGATTTCAAAAAACTTAATAGCAACTTTCAGGGTGCTGTGGACTCATAACGGTAGTTCAAAGGATGACCGTTTCCTTTTCAAACCAAGGGGATTATCATGAATTACACAGATACCTATCGACAATCAATCGAGGACCCGGAAGAATTCTGGGCCAAAGAAGCCGAAAATATCCACTGGTACAAAAAGTGGGACAGGGTACTTGACGACTCAAATCCTCCATTCTACCGATGGTTCAAAGGGGGAGAGATGAACACCTGCTACAACGCACTCGACCGACACGTAGAGAACGGAAGGGGGGAGCAGATCGCCCTCATCTACGACAGTCCCGTCACCGGCGGGACAATCGAGAAGTACACCTACAGCGAGCTTCTGGAGCAGGTGGCAAAGTTCGCGTGTGTTCTCCTTGCCAAGGGCGTGGAGAAGGGAGACACGGTCATCATCTACATGCCCATGATCCCCCAGGCCATGATAGCCATGCTTGCCTGCGCCCGTATCGGGGCCATCCATTCGGTGGTCTTTGGCGGCTTCGCTCCCCGGGAGCTTGCTATACGGATCGACGATGCCAAACCGAAGGTGATCGTCACCGCCACCTGCGGCATCGAACCCAAGCACATCATCCCCTACATACCGCTTCTGAACAATGCCATCTCTCTTGCCCATGCCAAACCGCAGTCCGTGATCATCTACCAGAGACCGGAAGTGCATGATGACCTCATCCCGGGAAGGGACTATGACTGGAACGAGCTCATGGACAAGGCGGAACCCGTTCCATGCGAAGTCCTCAAGGCCACGGATCCCCTCTACATCCTCTACACTTCGGGAACAACCGGGATCCCCAAGGGTGTCGTGAGGGAT
Organism: uncultured Thermoplasmata archaeon; assembly: GCA_964613025.1. Classification (GTDB taxonomy): domain Archaea; phylum Thermoplasmatota; class DAOVMN01; order DAOVMN01; family DAOVMN01; genus CAZTGJ01. The sequence goes on from CAZTGJ010000330.1 coordinate 1,226, forward strand.
AATGGAGGGCACGCGGTTGCTCTGCAGTGGACCATGAAACACATCTACGGCATCGAACCAGGTGACATCTGGTGGACCGCCTCGGATGTGGGCTGGGTGGTGGGTCATTCCTATATCATCTACGGTCCCCTTCTCCAGGGAGCCACCACAATCATGTACGAGGGAAAGCCCATCGGAACCCCGGATCCGGGAGCCTTCTGGAGGGTCATCTCACAGCACAAGGTCAAAGCACTCTTCACAGCCCCCACTGCTTTCCGGGCGATCAAGAAGAATGATCCCACCGGTGAATATCTCAAGGAGTACGATCTCTCACATTTCCAGGCACTGTTTTTGGCAGGGGAGCGCACCGATCCCAATACCTATCATTGGGCAAAGGACCTCCTGAACGTTCCGGTGATCGACCACTGGTGGCAGACCGAGACCGCCTGGGCCATCGCAGGGAACTTCCTGGGGCTCGAGTATTTCGAACCCAAACCGGGATCAGCTTCAAAATCCGTCCCGGGATACGATATTCAAATCCTTGATACCGAAGGGAACACGCTCCCCAGAGGAGAGGAGGGGATCATTACCGTGAAACTCCCCCTGCCCCCAGGCACCCTCATCACCCTCTGGAACAATGACAAACGGTTCACGGAATCCTACATGGACCCCTACCCCGGATACTACTTCACCGGCGATGGAGGATATATCGACGAGGACGATTTCGTGTTCATCATGGGACGGGTGGACGATGTGATCAATGTGGCAGGCCACCGCCTCTCCACCGGAGGCATGGAGGAGATCATCAGCCACCATCCCAATGTTGCCGAATGCGCAGTGGTGGGTGTTCATGACAATCTCAAGGGCCAGGTACCCATTGGTTTCGTGGTCCTGAAGAAGGGAGTCGAACGCAGCGAGCCCGAGATCATCCACGAGCTCATCCAGGCTGTCAGGAACAAGATGGGTGCCATCGCATGCTTCAAGCAGGCGGCCATTGTGAAGAACCTCCCCAAGACCCGCTCCGGAAAGACACTCCGGGGAACCATCCGCAAGATTGCAGATGACCAGGAGTATACTATGCCCTCCACTATCGATGACCCCACGGTTCTGATAGGGATTGGGGTGGCTGTGGGATACATGGGATATGGAAGGATCAATGGAAGAAATTAATTAATGGGAGAAATTAATTGGATCACATGTATTGAACTCTAAGGCTGATGTAAGCCGCGATCAGGAAGTGAGACCGTGAGTGACGGGGAAAGTATTCAGGATAAGAAATTCCACGAATGGACCGATGGACTGACACCGAAAGAGCAGAGGATCTCGGTCTTTTATCATGTGCGGGATATTCCCTACAAGCTCATCACCAGTCTGTACGACCCCGATAATGCAGTCCAGGGAGCACTGGAGGCCAACGGGGGTTCCTGCACTCCCAAACATTTTCTGCTGGGTCACATGTTCCAAATGCTTGATATCCCGGTGAAGTATGCCAGCTTTACCTTCAACTGGAATGATCCGGAAGTCCATTATCCGGATGACCTCAGAGAGATGGCGGACAAGCTTCCCGCTGAGTATCATCTTTCCTGTCTTGCCTTCATCAACGAGAAATGGGTGCTGGTGGATGCTACCTGGGATACTCCCCTCGAGAGGGCAGGCCTCCCGATAAATCACTCCTGGGACGGGGAAAGCGATACCCTCAATGCGGTACACCCCATCGAGACAGCGTATCACGATACGATATGGGAACGGAACGACTATACCACGGTGAAGAGGGGGACGTGGGGGGCGGAGACAATCCAGCGGCGGGACGAATTCTTCGAGGCCTTCAATGCATGGGTGGAGGGATTCCGGGACGAATGATAGTGGCGATGTTGATGTGAGACCATCTTCAATTCAGGTCGATAGCATTAAATAAATCGTTGCCCTAATCCTGCCTATGTTGGACGAGCGTGATATGAAGTTCCCTATGGAGGGGACTTTGATGGAATACTCGAATGAACTCTATGAGATACTAGCTCATTTTCAGGGAACCTATCGGGAAGCCATGGGATCCGACACCAAGGGTGGTATTAAAAAGGCGCTTCAATTCAAGATCGATAATAGTATCAAGAAGTTCAATGAAACGAGAAAAAAGGAGATCGAGCTCAACAATGTTTATCTCCCCATCAAGTTCTCGAACCGTAAATTCAATTCATTTTTCCTCAGAGGAGCGAACTTCAGAAAAGCGGTATGTGATGGTGCAGATTTCAGCAATGCGAATATTGACAGTGCAAATTTCACGAATTCCCAGTGCAAGCAGGCAAAATTCATCCTGATGAGCTGTAATAAAACGGATTTCAGTGTTGCCCACTGTGATGGGTCCGACTTTTCAGAAGCACGGGGAGAGGGTGCCATATTCAATGATGCGAACTGCAATAATGGGGTGTTCAGCAAGACCTTCCTGCCGGGGGTTTTCTTTGTACCCCTATAAGGAAATTCAATGGATTTTCTGAGTAAAGCTTATT
>CAZTGJ010000331.1:0-3698 GCA_964613025.1 uncultured Thermoplasmata archaeon
AAAACCCAGATCATCACGTACTGAAAGATATATGCTATGATAACCCTGAGAAAGGCCATCGGTTATGAAGGTTTCTTCACTCCCATTATACAGTTCACCATCCCGACTGGATGTCCAAACAAATTGCTCGATGGAGCCATCGGCAATGCCATGGCCGGTGAACGTGATGTTTTCCCCTAAAAGAGCGGGGTTCGGATCGATATCATCTATCACAGCAATGGGTCTATTTGTGATGTTGATGTACCCTTGAACATCATCGCTCCAAAAACCCATATCATCTCTACACCGGAAGGATATGGTATGCTGTCCCGGTGAAAGATCCGCAATGGAGAAATTGCTGTCTGATCCATTGGAAAGAATTCCATCTATATCTGAGGACCATTGAAAAAGATCGATCCCATGGTCATCGGTACCCCATCCTCTGAACTCGATGATGTGGCTGGGAAGTGCGGGATCGGGGGAAGGATAACCATCCTGTATGAATGCTTGGGGTTTTCTTGTCACGTTGAGGTAATCGATCCGATCCTCACTCCAATTCCCCCCTTCCTCCTGAACCCCGAAACGAATGATGTGGGATCCCATATCCAGCAGATTGGTTGAGAAGTCTGGAACCGAATCGTTGTGAAGTTCGCCATTCAATGAGGAGGACCATACATATCGAATGATCTCTCCACTTCCCGAACCATGACCGCGGAATTCGATAGTTTCAGCTTCCAATGCGGGATTCGGCGAGATTGCATCGATCCTGGCCGTGAGTTTCCCGGAGATATCCAGTTCAAAGAGAAACACATCCCTGTCCTCATTTATCGTATCATCGTAACAGCCTGGGGTTGTGGGGAAATCCGGGGACCAGGTCCATCCGGTTACAAAGACATTATCTTGGGAATCCAGTGAGATTCTATTCCCATGATCATTAAATCTTCCTCCCACGAAGGTAGAATATTGCAATGCTGATCCATTCAGTATCAATCTGCACACGAATACATCCGCCTCGCCATTGAAGGTATCATCATAACAGCCCGGGGTTGTGGGGAAATCATCCGATAATGTCACTCCTGCTATCACTGCCATACCGTTGGAATCAAGATAGAGGTCGCATCCTTCACCATAATCCCAGTTCCCGTCATCCTCCACACCTCCTATGAAGGTAGAATAGCCCAACGATTTTCCGCTACTGTCCAACTTCACCACGAAGACATCGTTTTTTCCGTTATGCGAATCATCGTAGCACCCCGGTGTAGTGGGAAAGTTTTCGGAATTGGTATACCCGGAGATGTAGCTATTGTTATGATTGTCCACCTGAATGCTCTTTCCCAGATCATCGTCCCTACCGCCGATGTATGTAGAGAAAACGAGATCGTTCCCATCCGGGTTCATTCTGAAGACAAAGCAGTCCATATCCCCGTTATAGGAATCATCGTAGCAATCACTGGTGGTTGGAAAATTCCAGGATCTGGTCAATCCGGTCATGTAGGTATTGTTCATCGAGTCCAAGGTGATACTACGTGCATATTCGCTGAATTCACCCCCAACGAATGTTGAAAAAATCAGGTCTGAACCATCCGGATTCAGCTTGCAGACATAGACATCCGCATCTCCGCCATGTGTATCGTCATAACAACCTGGTGTCGTGGGGAAATCTTCCGAAGTCGTACCTCCGGTGATATAGGCATTGAAATCAGAATCCACTGCAATACCCGAACCGCTCCCCTCCCCCAGGTACGTGGAATAGATCAATTCTGTCCCATTGTGGTTCAGTTTGAATACAAAGGAATTGTAATCACCACCGTTGTACGAATCATCGAAGCATCCTGGTGTTGTGGGAAAATCATCGGATGCGGTGACCCCTGTTACATATGCATTACTTTGATTGTCCAAGGCGATGCGATATCCGCGATTGATATTCCCGGCCCCTCCTACATAGGTGGAATATACCACTTCAGAGCCATCCGGGTTCATTTTCAAAACAAATACATCCAACCATCCACTTTTTGAGTCGTTATAACACTCCTGACTCGTTGGAAAATCATTGGAGGTCGTCGTCCCTGTGAGGTAAGAGTTGCCTTCCGGGTCCAGGGCCAAAGAATTTCCCGTATCCTTGTCACTCCCTCCAATGAATGTTGAAAAAATCAGCGGATCGATGATGAGCTCCCTGCTTTCGTCATAATCACCGATTGTGAATGATACATGATCTGATTCAACAAAATATCCAGATTCGATCTCCTGAACTTCCCCTCCAATCATCTGGTAGCTGAACGGGGCCCCTTCGAGTAACTCGCTTGATGGAGTTTCGATATGCATATCTCCTCCCTGGTCAATATAGATATCATCCGCACCATCATATGAAAGACAGATAGCCTGTGGATCAGAATAGGGTGCTATTACGAGGTCATATTTCACTCCTTTCCCGGTCATGGTGAATATCAGGTCGATGCCATCATAGAGATCTTCATACACCAATTCCCGGTAGTTGGGAACCATGGTAGTCCAGCAATCTGGATCACTTCCCTGAAAGAAGTTGCTCCGGTGTGGAAGAATTTCACGACCTTTCGGTGCAATATCATTTGAATCCACATAACTCACTTTCAGATAGCTCATGCGACCTTGGTGTGCGGATCCAATTACATACCCACTTTCAACGAATCCCATGGTATTGGTGGGGGTAACACAGACGAATTTCACCTCATGATTTTCGATCTGCCCTCTGTTCTCAGTGAACCAGCCGTTGATAATGGGAAGCGTCTCATTAGGCTTCTCCCCGATTCCAGAAGTTAATTGCATTGTGTTCCATTCTTCTTCATCGGACGATGAGGGAATGGTATCATACAACACATAATCTTCTTCCCAGTTACCCTGTGTTTGGTTGATTTGCATGCCAACCAAGGTCCCTCCCGCAAGAAAAGTGGCCATAATTATTACTGAGATTTTCTTTTTGCTCCATGTATCAAGTGAAGGTAACATTTTTTTCACCGAGCTACTCCTGAACGGTGATAAATATATAAATAAATTGGCATAGTTTTTTCCCTAAGACCTAAGAAGGTGTAAACCCAAAGATATGTGTCACCCCTTATGATCTTCATATGTACGACAATACAAATCTGGTCATCATACCAAATTATTATAGACTGATTCACTAAGGCTCCTCACACATGTGCTCACTCCCTCCTCCCCCCCCCTCATCGAGCGCCATGCACTCAACCGGACCTCACATAAATGCTCACTCCTTCCCCCTGTCTGGATCGTTTCATGGTCAACGTCGCAGTTGTTTCGTGTTGTTTTCGGGAAAAGCAAATACTGGTTTGAACTGAGTGAGTGGGGGGGCGGGGGAGGGTGGGGGGCGGGGGAATTGCGAAGCAATGAACTGTGGGCGTAAATTGAGAGGGGGGGGTGGGGGAGTGAAGTGTAATGGAATGACGCTGCGGGTCATACGAGGTGAGAGGGGGTGATAAAACCGTTGAAAAATACTATTAAAAGTTACGAAATGTTTATATCAATCAAACATGTGATACCATGAGAATGAATATGAGATGGTTAGTAGATTCTGATATACACAGATATTACCGTTCTGGATGGTATAAGGAATTAATTAGGATGAAATTAGGTAGGAAGTCATTATTGTTTATTGGCACATGGCTCCTCTTACTGATTCATATTTCGCACCCCCCCGCCATTTCTTTTCGCCTTTTTTCCTTAATCCT
>CAZTGJ010000332.1:0-3671 GCA_964613025.1 uncultured Thermoplasmata archaeon
ATGGCTACCCCTCCCTTTTCCGAATTATTTCATACTTTATGTACTATAAAAAAAGATTTCCAATGCCGGAAAAATGAAATAATCCATCTGGGATCTTCCATCATGATCACACGATGGAAATACACATGCACTTTTTGCTGTGATGTATTCACTGGTGACATTAAGGAGCGGGTGGTGAACGACTACATCACACATCATCAGGATAACCATGTCAGCGAATCCATTCACACATTGGACTTAAACCCTGAGAAGATCAATTAATATTCTTCAACCGGTCTTCAAGAAATAAGTAGATTTCAATAATGACAAAAATTGAGATTAAAAACAACTGCCAAGACGAAAGTTTTCATAAAAAAACGTCAGTTGTGACTTGAAATCTTACCAATTATCCCATTCATCAATTGGTCATCTTCAAGCCCAGCTCCTTTGCATACATCACCGCGTCCCTGTATTCCTCGGACGACAATCTCCTCCCCAAAACTGGATGGTTGTGGGCCTTGTGGTCGGGATGATACTGTGCCATCACGTTCACCACCGCATCGGATCGATGTTCATTGATCCAGGTGAGTATCGGTTTCGTGCAGCAGTCCAGATGTCCCGGGAGTACAAGATGGCGGATAATGGTATCCTTCCCCTCGAGCATTGCATGGTTTCTGGATACCACATCGAAGTAATGCTTCACCCCGGATAGTTCCTCCCCGCACCCGTTGTTCCCGTACTTGAAGTCCGTGAGATAAAGGTCCATGACCCCCTCCGACAGGCGCATAGCTTCCCGGGTAAGGTACATGTTCGAGTTCCATACCTGGGCACGGTGGATGTCTGATTCCCCGAGGACCTCCAGGATGTAGGGGAGGTTCGGGATCGGGTCCCCTCCCACCCAGTTGGTGTTCAATGCATGTCTCCTTCCAAGGACTCTCACCATTTCCGGTATCGGGATCAAAGCACCCCCGGAGGGATCACGGCTGATATCCCAGTTCTGGCAGAAGATACAACCGAGATTGCATCCTGCGAAAAATATCGTATGCGAGGGGATCAGCTCCGGTTCCTCGCCCATGTGGACGAACTCCGATGAGATCCTTGCATTCAGGACTCCGCAGACTCCCTTTTCTCCCTGCAACCTGTTCACTCCGCATTTCCGTTCGCAGAGAGTACAGTTCTCCAGCATCCGTTTTCCAAGTTCAACCTTCAGATCCATGAGTGAATTCCCGATTATTCGTTCTTGGGAAGCAAGAGGGGGGGAGGTGGGGGAGGGTGAGAAAGTGGGTGAGGAGGAAGTAGTGGAGGAATTGGGCGATGAGAATGGAGAGGTTGTAGTTGTAGTTGTAGTTGTAGTGGTGGTGGGAGGGGAAGTGGAGGAGGAGGAGGTAGCGGAGGAAAAGGCAGCATTGTCGGTGGAGGGTGAGGAGGAAGTGGTGCTGAAGGATCGACCCCCGTTCATGTCGTGATCGTTTTGTTCGTAGGCCCCGATCAGGTCCAGGAATGTTTGCATGGCATTAGAGTGGGCTTCCCGGAGTTCATGGACTGAAGAGGAGGACAGATCGATCTCCACCGGAATCCTCTTCGAGAGCAGATAATAAGGAGAAGCAGTTCCCTGGAGGATCGAAAAATAATGTGGGAGGGAATCCTCTTTCAAGCTCACCATCGCCTCTGGTTCATTAGATAGTAGTAGAGCGACTCCAGGTTGTCATCCACCGGCATGAACTCAGTGATCCTGATGGAATTATCCACCAGGAGCTTTGGCGCTTTCGTATAGAACTCCCGGGCATCCAGCGTGTGGACCACGACGTATGCGTCCTCTACCTTCACCGAGTTCACGGATTCCTCCTTCATCAGCAGATAGGCCAGGGGTCGGATCTTTGCCGGGTCCCTGGGAGCAATGTGAATGGTCAGGGGACGGTTCACCATCATTGCCCTGATCTGATCCATCTCTCCCACAGCATAGACCCTTCCCTCGTTGATGAGCACCACACGCCTGGTCATGCGTTCGATCTCATTGAGGATATGGCTGGATACAACGATAGTCATGCCGCTCCGTGCCCATTCCCTCATATTCCGGATGAGGACATGCCTTGCCTCGGGGTCCGTTCCCTGCAGGGGTTCGTCCAGGATCAGAAGATCGGGTCTATGGACCACGGCTGTTGCAACCTTCACCTTTTGTTTCATACCTCTGCTGTATCCCCCGATAGGGCGGTTCATCTTCTCTTCCATGTCCAGCCGGCGAAGAATGAGTTCAGCCATCTTGAGGGCCTTAGCCTCCTTGGTGCCGCGGACCATAAGAAAGTGGGCAACGAAATCCTTCCCCGTCATGTCCGGGAAGAAAGCATCATGTTCCGGACAGTATCCCACCTGTGAGAGTACCAGGGGATCCCTTCTGGGATTCTTTTCGAATATCCTGAGTGCTCCGGAACTGGGATGCAGCAGTCCGGCAATGAGCTTGAGAGTGGTTGATTTCCCGGCACCATTGGGTCCCAGGAAACCGGTGATTCCGGGGAATATATCAAGGTTGATGTTGTTGACCCCGAGCACGCCCCGGTAGATCTTGGAGATCCCTCTCAACGTGACAGTGGGAACGGTGGCCTTGGTGGGAACGGGATCATAAAGTGAAGGGGTTGGGCGGGAATCTGAGGATCGGGGGGATGAAAGCCGTTCTTCCTTTCTGGGTTCCGGATTCTTTGTCCCCTGCTCAATAAGATTGGCAGTCGGGACAGCATTGTGATCGGGCATTAGCCGAGCACCTCCACCTTGTTGATATTATACATGAGAAAAGCAAGAGATACCGTCACATACGCTACAAGGATCACGAATGAGTAGGCCCAGGGAAAGTCAAAGGGGAGATCCAAACCAAAGAGCGGTGCCCCGACCTGCTGGAGATTGTTCCAGGGTGAGATGAGCACCGGAAGATCGCTTTCGAGAATGAACTGCATGGAGGCAGCCATCCCGAAGGTGAGGAACAGGAAAATGAATATCCCGGCAATAGCCCAGTGAAGCCTCTTCGTGGAGGAGGCGATGGCAAGGCTCAGCATGGAGAAGACGGACACGATGAGGGTTCCATAGAGCATGAGCGAACCAAGTACCCAGAGGTGTTCCAGATTCCAGAGAAAGGGCATTCTCAGAAGACCCAGCACGATGAAATAAAGGAGAACATTGGGGACGATGATCAGGATCGCCAGAGTAAATGCCAACATCAAGAATTTGATGATCAGGTAGTCAAGTTTTGAGATCGGCCTGCAGAGATAGAGGGTGATTGATCTATCTGCCTTCTGAGTGGTGATGTTCTTTGCCGAGATGTAACCGCTGAGAAGGACGAGAAAGGTGAACACAACGCTGTAGAATGTATAGAAATCCCGTGCATTGAATATCTCCCCACGGGGTCCGTCGGATATGCTGATATTCACCATCGTAAGTGCAATGACGGGAAGGATGCCAAAAAGCCCGGTCATGATGGCCAGGATGATGAACCATTTGTCCTTCCTCATCCTATCCATCTCGATGGTTACCGCATTGTAGATGATCTCCCATCGATCCATGATCGATTCCCGGTATTCCCTGACCTCCCTGAAGATGGTGCTCTCCCCATGGGCAGAGGGAGCAGAGGTGTCTGGTGTTGGGGAGGAAGATGAAGTTGATGATGATGCGGTTAATGAGGAGAGGGAAGATGATGGGGGCTGATG
>CAZTGJ010000333.1:0-3632 GCA_964613025.1 uncultured Thermoplasmata archaeon
TATCCTTCAGCTCACTTTCGATCTTTGAGGGTGTTATCTGCTGTGAGTTGAAGTTCGTAACAAGATCAAGGCTGTACGTCTGGTTCACATCGATGAACACCTTGAGAGTTGAGGTAACACTGGAATCCCCCAGCGAGGTGATAGTGATGGTCAACGTGTAGGTACCAATATTCTCCTTATATGGAACTGTTACGAATGCGGATACCTGCCCCTCTTCTTTTACCCCGAGATCAATGCTCTCAGGATCGAAGGCAACACTCCATCCGTCCTTCCGTACCGGAATAGCATCAAATTCGGATGAGAACGCGAATTTATCCTGACCGGTTCCGGTGTTGTTGACGGTGAAGGTGTAGATTACTTTGTGTACCTCGCTCTGGGGGAAAGGATCAATACTCTGGGTATCGACATTGATGGAAGAGGTAAGATTGAATGCCTGCTCCACATTGATTGTGATATTGATATCTCTGGCGAAGGGGGGGGTGTGGGGATCATCGTCGGATGTTCCGGTAATGGTGATGTGATACTCACCCTTCGGGGTCCCGTCATCTATTGATACGGTGAGGGTCAGGAAGATCGTCTGATCGAATTTGATTCCAATATCGGAAGCCATAATGATGCTCCAGCTATCGGGAAAATCACTGCCGGTCTCAACATTTACATGATCATCTCCCGTCCCCCGGTTCTTGATCGAGACATTAAATTCAACGGTATCGCCTGGATAGACAGACATGTAGTCCAGATTCGGGATGATGTCGAATTCGAAGGTGTTGTTGATGCTGGTTATGGTGCTTCCACGTGCAATAGCGGGCTCATTATTCGGATCATCCTGTGAGGTTACCGAGAAGTTCACGAAGAAGCTATGTGCTTCCTCGTTGGTGGGTGTTTCCAGGGTCATTGTCACCATTGCGGTCTCTTCCGCGGCAAGCTCCAGGGAGCTCCGGTTGAAATTCGCGAGCCATCCGTCTGGATAGTCGGTAACTTTCACTGCGAAAGTGTCGATTCCCGTTCCCCTATTCTTTACTTCGAACTCATAATGGATCTGGCTGTCAGCATTCGCTTTCTTCATGGGGGTGAAGATTGTGAGAAGAAGATCATAGGATTGATTGACGGATACTGTTGCCTTCGTTGTTCTGTTGACCGGATCTTCGGAAGGGTCCTCATCGGAAGTTCCTCTGATCCCTATATCATATCTGCCATGGGTCGTGTCCTTTGGAATGATTACAGATAAAAGGACGGTCTTGTTTTGAAAGGCGTTCAGATCGATCGATGACACGATAGAGGCCCAGCCTGGCTTCCAGCTTGCGTTCTCACCATAGAGGGAAAGGAGAAAGGTGTCCTCGTAATTTCCCCTGTTCATTACACTGATACTGTACTCCAGAATATCATTGGGATCTCCTCTTTTCATATTGGGTCCCACAACTCCAATTGAAACACCGTAGAACTTGTTGACGTTCACTTTAAGAGTTTTTATCGAGGTCACGTTTTCTCCATCTTCTGAAACTCCATAAATCCGTATGGTGTATCCTTCATCGAGATACTGTGCATTGGATGGGGGAGTGAGGGTGAAGGTGATTGTTGTGTTCGAATGGGCACTGAGTGTGACCTCTGAATCGCTGAAATAACCCCATGAGCCCGGGGCCTGATCGTCATTCATGATGCCGAGCGTGATCTCATCCTCTCCGTTCCCGTTGTTTATTACCTGCACGGTGAATTCCACATCGTCACCGGGATCCACACTCTTGGATGTCCCTCCCACAATGGTGATGGCGGGATCGAATTCCTGGTTGATCGTGGTCCTCGTGTTCAGTGTTCTGGTTAGCGTACCATCGTCGTTTGTTACATTCACAATGATATTTGCCTCATCATCGGCAAGTCCATCCGGAGCATTCACGGTAAGCAGAGATGCCAGATCAACGGATTTATCCTGGGAAACGGTAATGGAATTGTAATCAAGGGAGGCGTTCCATGCATCAGCCATCCAACTACCAGGAACGATGGAAAAGTGGAACGAGTCCTCGTCATTCCCGTTGTTCTCGATGGTTACACCATAGACCACACTCTCCTTTGGATCGACCGTCTTTTGGTTCCCACCATTGGGAAGGACCGTGAAATCAGGGATATAGGTCACATCGGGTACAATGCTCTGGGAATCACTCTCCCCATCCGGATCATCGTGAGAGGTCGCGATTATCTGGAGGGAGATCTTTCCGGCGTCTGCCGAATTCGGACAGGTCACGGTCACGTTGGTATGTGTCCAGCCACCGCGCTTCGCCAGGGTCACGGAATTCGAACTGAATATCACCACCCAATCAGTATATTCTCCTTTGTCGACCGTGAAATCGATATCATCTTCCCCATTACCATTATTGGTAATATTCAATAGGAAATAGGTATCCTGTCCGGGATCGACTTCTTTACTTGTCTGTTCACCTGCAATTCCCAAGAGATCAATATCGAACTCCTGACCGCACTCGGCATACAGGGTGATCGAATCACTGACGTTTTCGCCCACGGCAACCGAGGTGGCGGTAATCGTGATCGATATCCTGTCAGAGGCGTTCGCCCATTCCGGGATGGTGACCGTTACTGTAAAATCATATGATTTATCGGAAAGCACATCCGGAGTTTTTTCGTGACTCGTTGAAACCGGCCAGGGACTCGCAGAAACGTTCAAGTAATATTTATCCTTTATATCACCAGTATTCTCCACGGTCAGTGCGTAGTAGATCTTATCCTCTGGAAGACCGGTTTTATCGTTTTCGTCGTCATCCATGTATAATGAACAGTCATAATCGGCGGCCGAACAAACAACGGAAAGGAGTGCGAGGATGACCACAGTAAGGCAGATTCCGAACAGAAAGTAAGTAATGGATCTCATGTTACCACCGTTTGATGCCATCATTATGGTAAACAGTTGGTGACCATTTTTTATTAACCTTCGGAAAATACATATTCTACTGTATCCCACACCGTTCACTCCTCCGCTGCCTCATTCACCACCTCCCACCCCCTTTCCGGTTACGTTCGCTGTCGGTTCGCTTCAGCATCATCTGCGGAATCCGTGTCCCCTTGTCTTCGCCCTTCGTAATCTTTATTAATCCCGCCCACCCTCCCCCACCACCATGACCGAGAAACTTACCAGTGACTCGTTTTTCCATTGCTCTGAGAGTGAACGTGCCGTCTTCGAGGCGGGGATCAAATTAGGCGGCCTGTTCCACCAGTTCACCGGAACTCCAGTATCCATGAAGAATGCGGAGAGCATCGAGAGGGCAATTGAGAATGCGCTGCGTGCACAACCATTTGTACGAGCCATTAACGTGAGAATCGACCGAAAACTACTAGCCGAACGGTGCGCGGGGGGGACGGGGGAGATCGGCGACGGATACACCACGCTGACAGGGGAGATGCTGGAGGTAAAGCTCTCTGTTGCCTATTGCGGGAAGATGGCGGTATGCGGAATGAGGTTCGTGCCAGAACTGGAATACCCGCTCATGTATGTGGACAGGATCGAGGAAATCTGCGACGACGAGGGCTGTGCCCTGTAGATAAGGGGAATATGAGGGCCATCTGATTTGTATGCATTCGGTCCAGAAAAAATCGTGATTTGATGAAACTATAAATCGTCGAAAAAG
>CAZTGJ010000334.1:0-3602 GCA_964613025.1 uncultured Thermoplasmata archaeon
CAAACATGTGGAGTGATGAGACTATGATTTACTACCTAAAATCGGAGATGAGCCAAATTTTAATCCTTTGGCTGTTAATTCCTCAACAGTTTTATCTAAATTCTCTGTGTATAGCACAATTCCAATATTCGTACTTTGATAATCTTCTATGAGTACCTGATTCTTCCTTGGTCTTAGAAGTATTTCTGATTGACCTTTTTTCATCCAAACATATTGATCTTTCTGAATATCTTCCACAGTAAATCCCAAGATGTGGATATAAAATTCTTTAGCCTGTAAAGGATCTTTTACAAAGATTTCAATATGTCCAATTTTCATAGATTTACTTGACATAGCTATTGATTTTATTGATTGCTAATAAACTTATTTTTCTTTTTGGAAATGACATGAACATCCATGAAACACAGAGCGGCTACAGCTCACGAGTTCCCCTGGCCCCCCCTCCCCCTCCACCACAAACCAAAAAAGTGAGCACCTCCTCAGTCGTTGCGTAAACTCAATATGGAGTGGAAGAGTGATGTTTGAGGGAAAGACATATATCAGATCAACCCCCTGTAAATTTGTGTCAGAGAGAACTAAGCTGAATTTTTTAACTCTTCTCTTCACTTTTCGAGGTTTGAACAATTTACTACTCTCTCTGGCATAAAAGTTCTTTTCTTGAAGACTCTTTTCGTTCTCCTCCAGGAAGCCACCACAAACCAGTAACGTGAGAATGCAGATCAAGAAATCGGAAAACAAATTGCCACATACCATCGACAACATAACGACTTCTTGGCCGTGGGGGTGGGGGGGGGGGGAGGCTTTGCAGGCACACCATCTTCACTATTTTACCACTTCGAACACGTTGAATCCCGTCTTGAGTTCCTCTGCTTCCTTTTCCTTGATCTTCTCCTTCTTTGCTTTATCACTAATGATCGCACTGTTTCCGAACGGATCCTCGATGATCACGGTCACCGATAGTTTTCCGGCAATGACCTTATCCAGTTTCCCAAGAATCTCATTCCCCTTCTCAGTGGATTCCTTCTCGTCCTCACTCCCCTTGGAGAATTTGATAGCCAGCTCAACTGCATCCCTGAACCGCTGGAGCACTCCTTCCACATTTGAGATGTACCCTTCCGAGGCCACCCCCGGCTCCACCAGTAGTCCAAGTTCAGGCACCGATACAGTGGCCGAGGCAGAGCGGACAACCTTCACCGAGAGATCCTCCTCCCTGGAAATTTTCATGGAATAGCGGAATGGTTCTTTGAGCTCATTGAGAAGGATATCATTGTGTTTGTAGCCGCATTTACCGCAGATCAGCGTCGTCTGGGTTGCCTTTCCAAAATATGGGATATCAAGCTCCACAGAACGGTAGGTCAGAGAATCTTTATTGCATCCGGGGCAGTCCACACCAGTGGGAATTTCGGCCATACTATCACTCAACCGCGTACACACTACGTCTAACAAGAATTGTTGTATTCGAACAGAACGGTTGAAGCCTATTCGTTATCTTCTACCCGTATCCGTTCCCTGTCGATGCGTATTCCCGAGGGGCAGATGGCCAGAATCTGGGGTCCGATACCTGCAAGATCTCCGTCCACATCCTTGACAAGTTTGGTAAGCTCCTCCGTGAGCTTTTTGTACATCCCCTTGTCTCGGGCAACGTTTGTTATATTGAGAACCAGAATGTTCCCATCATACACATGCCTGGACAGCACCTGAATATCCGTGACGTCGATAAGGTCCGCCACCTTGATCAGGGTACTCGCCGGAACCCCTCTGTCCCCCCTCTCTTTTTCCAGAAGATCACCGAGGTTGATATATTCCTCCTCCAAACTTTCGGCAGCCTCGATGTCCTGGTTGTGATCCTTCTTTTTGTTAAATAACGGAACCATTTTTTATCCCTCGGTTAGAACCCTGCCTCTGCAGGGGTTTTTAAATATTTAGTTTTTTCCCAACTGAAAATCCCTGTCACGAATGCATATCTCTCAGATCGAAGAATTTGTGGGCCTCGATATTATCCTTGTAACAGTACTGAATGGTGGTGAAATCTTTCCTCAGATTCGCAACCCTGTCCTTCACTTTCACCGGGTCCTTGCCGTCGATGATGATTGCCTTGAAGATATCGGCAATCTCTGTCATCTCATGCTCACGCATACCTATTCTGGTGAGCTCCTGTGACCCCACTCTGATACCGCTGGGGTTCTGGGCCTTGTTCACTGGATCCCAGGGAAGGAGGTTCTTGTTCGTGATGACACCTGCGGCTTCAAGTGCTTCCACAGCCTTTCTTCCTCCCATGTGCATGGAGATGTCCATGGCCAGGGTATGAGATTTGGTGAATCCGTTCTTTTCACCCAGAAGCTTGAATCCTTTCTCATGAAGGGCCTGACCCAGAGCCTGGGCATTCCGGATCACCTGGGAGGCGTAAGCCTTCCCGAACTCTAAGTGTTCCGCCAGAGTGATGGCAAGGGCGGCCATGGTGTGAAGGTGATGGTTCGAAAGCACTCCTGGGAACATGCCGTAGTTCAGGGATTTTTCCATTCCTTCATCCTTAGGATTCGCAAGAATCATCCCTCTCTGCGGACCCGGCAAGGTCTTGTGTGTGCTCCCAGAGAGGATGTCACATCCTTCCCTGAGCGGATCCTGGAACTCGCCGCCGGCAATCAGACCGAGAACATGGGCACCGTCGTACCATGCTGTGGCTCCGACCTCCTGAATGGCATCCTGCAGTTCTCGTATTGGTGTGGGAAACAGGAACACCGACATACCAAAAAGGCAGACCTTGGGTTTCGCTTCCAGAATGGTCTTGATGGTCTTGTCAACATCGATGTTCATCTCATCCAGATCAAATGGATAGGTCACACGGTTCAGGCTCCTGACACCGACGGCGCCGAAGGGCGCAGTACTGATGTGGGCACCTGATGCAACATCGCATGTTGTAAGGGTCTCACCGGGTTTGCAGGTGGCAAATAGGATCCCGAGGTTGGCCACGGTTGCGGAAACCGGCCTCACGTCGGCATAGGTGGACTGGAAGAGCTCCTTGGCAAGCTCGATGGCCTTCCTCTCCACATTATCAACGAATTCATTTCCCTGATAGTAGCGTGCTCCGGGATTACCCTCGGCATATCTGTTGTGAAAATCTGAGACAAGCATGGTCTGGGCAAGGGGGCTGATCAGGTTCTCGGATGCGATCATTGGGAGTCCGTTCCTGAACAGTTCGGTGTGCTTTTCATTCTGCTCGAAGATATATTCAATGTCACTCATTCGGCTCATGGGAAACCTCCGATTGGGTTGTTAGCCCTGGGAAGTGGAGGTTTGATAAAAAGATTTTCGATAGCAGGTGACTCACGATGATTTTCTCGCGACAATTTATTGCGTCAGATCATTGCTAAGGGGATTATATATTTCTCCTCCATCCTTAACAAAATTGTTAATCGTAAGGGATTAATTTATGTCGTATTCGTATATATATCAAATATAGAATGCAGGATATTCAAAATTAGTTTCAGGATTAATACTGCATTTTGTTCGATATAATGGATAAAGAATGGCTATTGCATCCAGTATAAAACCCTCTTTCCGCACCCTCTAGGGAGATAATTTGATTTCTGATATTTTCTCCT
>CAZTGJ010000335.1:0-3595 GCA_964613025.1 uncultured Thermoplasmata archaeon
TTCATCACTCAGGGAATGAAAATCGCACTTACTTCACATGGCTGAACTCTTACTGAATTCAGTAAATATTAAATAATTCAACTCATCTTCTCAGCTGATGGATGAGCAATCGGTGCCAACTCCCGAGTGGATGGAACACTTCAGGGTAACGAAAACTTCAGGGAAAGAGTTAATGACTCCGTTCCTGTTTTTTTCGATCATTGCGATCATAACAATAGTGGTAGCTGCCGTTCTTTACACATGGGCACTCACATTTATTCGATCCGACAAGCAGTATCCGAAGGTCACGGCAGAATGCTACCAAACCACCGAGGGGGACTATGCCATCGAAGTTATTGAGGTCGATCCTGATGCGGTGTGTGCACTCCAGGTTAACTACAAGATCGTCGATGAGAACGGGGATGTGTTATCGGGGGAGGAAAGATCGGCTCGATTCATCTATGGGGTCGATCTGGCATTCCAAGGTTCAAGCAGTTTTCCAAATACAGAGGATCATGAGGGGAATGTGAGTTTTATGGACATGGATGTTGACGGAAAGATCTCAGCAGGAGATCACTTCACTGTAAGGTCGGTGGGGAACGGGGGGATCGCAAGGGTCGGGTATGAATTTATCTTGAAGTTCGATGTGACAGGGGACCGGATGGCAAAGGTAGCCTTCGATGACCAACGACTATGGAACGGAACATCCGAACGATCGGTCATGCAGACGGTCACCCTGGACAGTACCAACATATCTGTGCAGAACGGAACGAGTGTGATGGACCGAATTCGGTACTACATCATGGGAGAAGGGTTTTACAGTTTTTCATTCACTTATCTCGGAGGGGGAGGATATGAAGGAGAAAATGATAACGGAAATGAGGAGGAGGAAGGTGAAAGAAACATCACGTTCTCCATGATCCTGAATGGGGAAATGATCCAAAATGATTCCATGTCGGTGAAAACCAATGACTTCGTCTCATTGCATGGGAATTTCACTTATGAGGCATCCTACTTTGATGGGTTCGCTGAGAGATTGAACATGAGCGTTCGGGTGTCAGACATAGAATCGAACGTGACCCTTTTTTATGGAATTCGTGAATATTCCGTCGTTGGAAGTGGATGTGGTTGCCCCTCCTTCCTGCTCCCCCCACCCCTCCAGGTCGTTACCGTTGTGATCATCGTTGGTTTATATTACTGGAAAACCCGTAAAAGGTTCTGATCGAAAATTGAACCATACCAATAATCAATCAATCAATCAATCAATCCAAATAAATTCGTAGGGGAGAGCGATCGTCTGTTCACCGTATTTGTTCCCTCATTCGTTTTACTCTTCCCACTCAACGTTTTCCGGTGCGATTTCCTGCTCCGGTAAATCCTTTTTCCTGATAACCAATGCTGCAAGAATGAGCAATCCGGAAAGCACAATGGATGACATGATCGCTAACTTGAAACTGTCCATTCCATCGTCCTCCTTATCGCTGCCCTTTCCATAGAATGTCGCAGAATCATGGATAGAATGCTGCTCGCCATTCACGGCCCGAACCCAGGCAGTATGGTTTCCGGTTCCGGACATGTCCGAGCTCTTCACTTCAAATTTCCAGTTCAGGAATTCTCCGGTTTCAAGGGTTCCATTGGGAGCGTTCAGATACTCCACCTCGTTCCAGCTTCCGCCGTCGATGCTCACCTCGACCCGCTCAACGATACCGATCTTTGCCCAGGCAAGACCTTCCAGTACAGCGCCACTTCCCGAGGGGTCCTCGGTCACATTTGTGATATGTGCCTGGAGCTCCACATCGATCGCATCGACATCCAGGTCATTCAGTTCCATTGCCAGCTT
Source organism: uncultured Thermoplasmata archaeon (assembly GCA_964613025.1). Lineage (GTDB taxonomy): Archaea > Thermoplasmatota > DAOVMN01 > DAOVMN01 > DAOVMN01 > CAZTGJ01. The sequence continues at coordinate 1,820 of CAZTGJ010000335.1, forward strand.
GACGGCCTCGTAAGCATCTACCATACCGTATCCGAAGTCTCTGTTCCAGAATGGATCGAGATCAGGAAACGTTGCCGGTCCGCGCCGCTCCGAGGTCTGATGTAAGACCCCCGTGACCTGAGCCGGGGTAAGGTTACCATTAACATCAAGGATCAGGGCAACAACTCCTGCAACCGCGGGAGTGGCGTAGGAGGTTCCTGACCCCCTAGCTTCGTAACCATGACCCTCCGCATCCCCGTAACATCCTTCAGAGGTGGTGCAGGGATCGGTATTCCAGATATCGGTGCCGGGTGCGGACACATCGGGCTTCAGCTCATCATAGGGATACCCGTCGTTATTGTCCTTGCGCGGTCCCCTGCTGGAATATCCGGCAATGGTGTCATCGGTCCGGTCGATGGTGTTGTGGTCATCTGTTGCGCCGACGATGATCGCCTTGCTTGAGGCGGACATTCCGCTCAGCCCGTCATTGTTGGGACCGTCATTTCCTGCGGCTCCCACACTGACGATGCCTTTGTCAACCACCTCGTCGATGAGCCGCGAAAAGGGATCTGATCCGTCAGATCCGCCGCTCTCGTGGGATGTGATCCCCCAGGACAGTGACTGAATATCAATACCGTAATGCTCCGGTTCGACCCAGGACCATTCGGTGTTGGCATTGTCCCGAACCCATTCGATACCACGGAGTGCGGAATCATAGTAGGTGGTAGGGAGAAGATAATTTTCGAAGGGGCCGGCACCGATATCGGTTCCTATCTGGACGTCCACAAGCCTTGCACCGGGAGCCGATCCCATGTATCGAAGTTCCGGATCCCCCGCACTGGTACCGGTTGCCATACCAGAGCAGGAGGTGCCATGACCATTCCGATCGTCGGGATTGGTCTGGCCGTCGGTCCGTGATTCAGGGGTTACTGCATCATAGCCGGCAACCCGCTTTCCGTCAAGGCTGGGGTGACCATCGTCGATCCCGGTGTCAACCACGGCAACGTTGATGCCGTAGCCCGAGACATTGGTGTACTCCCAGGCGGATTCTGGTGAATACTCCGCAGAACCTCTGGCCTTGATGGCCCTGGTAGCAACATCGCTGTACAGATGGACCTCTCCCGAGCGTTCAATCATCACGACTCCGGGGAGTGAAGCAAGATCAGGGATCAGTACCGGATCGGTCAGTCCAATGCTGATCGCATCGATGGCCTTAACCACATATCCGCCGGGGATCCCCATGTTCTTGAGAGCCTCGACATCCTCTTCAACCACTGGTCGGGAGTAGCTCACGATAATGGGAACGGTTTCATCATCATCACCATCATCATCGATGAATTCCAGAGAATCAACGATCCTGTTCCGGTTCGAGTCCCGGGAGGTGATCTCCCACCAGGGCTGCTCTGAGGGAGCGGATTTCGGTGTCTGGATCGGGATCTCGCGTATCCATATCTGATCGCTCTCCCCTTCATTGGCGGTGGACTTGGAAATTCCCACTGCTCCCATGGTGAATTCCTCTCCGGGATCAGCCATGTTCATATTGACCCCTGCAAGAGAGAGGATGGTGAAAATGAGGATGCATGCGGTCAGCACTGCAATTATCCTGGAATACTTTTTGATCATACGTCTAGAATTATGCAGTATTATAAATAAATTGGGGAGGTTATTTGGATCGTTAGAAGAAAACACCCATTGTAGAAAACACCTGCTTTGAAGATGAAAAACCATTATTGTTCGTTTGCTTTATCTGTCATGTAACAGCTAAAATGACCTATTTTTGTAACTCTAAAACTCCAT
>CAZTGJ010000336.1:0-3591 GCA_964613025.1 uncultured Thermoplasmata archaeon
TGAATAAGCATTTTAACACTTTGACGCTGCCCCCTTTAGGGGGTAGTAGTTCACTCAGGTTGAAATCACAAAAATGCTAAGATTGATGTCATTTGTTATAGTTATGGTTATTGCTAAATAGCGGGTTCATCATCCCTACTCGCCGGATTCATCATCCTGCAATTCACGGGTGTCAATCGGAGAAACATCATCCGCTTCCGGGGATGTATCGGTAACCGGAGGGATCTCATCGTCCTCCTGGGATGTATCGGTAACCGGAGGGATCTCATCGTCCTCCTGGGATGTATCGGTAACCGGAGGGACCTCTTCCGCTTCTCCTGTTGGGCTTTGCTCCCCATTTACCGAGACTTCCCCATCCTGAGGAAGTTCATTCTCCTCACTAACTTCCGGTAATTCATCCTCTTCCACACCGGTGAAAACGGTAACTCCGGCAACCGCATCCTCCTCCTTCAGTCTGATGACCTTTACACCCTGGCACTGCCTGCCCATCTTTCTGATATCATCGGTAACCGTTCTGATCACCATCCCGCCAACGGTGGTGACCATGAGCTCATGATTATCCTGACCAACCTTGAAACACCTCAGTGGACCGTTCTTGTTGGTGATCTTAATGGTATAGATTCCCTTTCCCCCGCGGTGCTGTTTCCGGTAGTGACTGAGGAATGTCCGCTTTCCATACCCGTACTCCGTGATGGTGAGGATCGGTACATCTCCGGGAATGAAGGAATCCCCCGCCTCTTCTTCATCGTCGTCTCCCTCTACGTCTTCATCGTCTTCTTCTACGTCTTCTTCTCCTTCCCCGACCTCATCTGGGCTCAGATCAGCATCGAAATCATCTGCCCCTTGCCCAGCCACGTCCTCATCTGTGATCTCGCCGATGGCCTCAGCCGCTCCATCTTTATCCTCGTCATCGGCGAATTCGATGACCTCGGATGAAACGACCAGCATATCAACAACCTCATCTCCCGGACGGAGCCTGATACCCCTCACTCCCCTGGTGCTCCTTCCCATCGGGCGGACATCTTTCTCTGGGAATCTGATGGCCATTCCCTGCCGGGTGGCAAGCATGACGTCCTGATAGCCATCTGTGAGCCTGACCTCCACGAGCTCATCATCCTCTTCCAGGAGAATAGCTTTGACCCCGACCCTTCGGGGATGGGAGAAAGCACTGAGAATGGTTTTCTTCACGACTCCGTTCTTGGTGGAGAATACGAGATAGTGGTCATCATCGAATTCCCGTACCGGGATGATTGCATAGACCTTTTCCCCGCTCTCAAGTGCGGGAAGCATGTTCACGATGGCCCGTCCCATGGAATACCTGCCGGCATCCGGGACCTTCCAGACCTTGAGCCAGTAGACACGTCCATGGTTGGTGAAGAGCATGAGATAGTCGTGGGTATTGGGAGTATAGATGTCGGATACATAATCCTCCTCTCTGGTTTTCGTCCCAACAACGCCCTTCCCACCCCGCTTCTGGGATCGGTAGGTATCCATAGCCTGCCGTTTGATATACCCTTCCTTTGTGACAGTGAGGATAACGGGTTCATCAACAATGAGGTCCTCGATGTCGAGATCACCCTGATATTCCATGATCTCGGTCCGCCTGCCGTCCCCGAATTTATCCCTGACTCCCTCAAGTTCGCCACGGATGATCGACATCATAAGATCTCTTTCGGAAAGGATCTTTCGGAAGTTTTCGATTGCCTCTTTGAGATCATTGTTCTCCTTTTGAAGACTCCAGGTCTCCAGTGATGTAAGTTTCTGGAGACGCATCTCCAGAATGGCCTTGCTCTGCTCCTCGCTGAGCTCGAACCTCACTGCGAGAGCTTCTTTTGCTGCGGGGGTGTCCTTACTTCCCCGAATGATCTTGATGACCTCATCGATGTTCTGCAGGGCGATGAGAAGCCCTTCCACGATATGGGCACGCTTCTCTGCCTTTTCAAGGTCGAATCGTGTCCTCCTCTCAACTACCTCCAACCTGTGGTTGATGAAGTGATTGAGCATCTCCTTAAGAGTGAGAACCTTGGGCTGATTGTTCACCAGTGAAAGGTTGATGATCCCGAAACTGTCCTGCATCTGGGTGTGTTTGTAGAGCTGATTCAGGATGACCTCGTGGCTCGAACCGCGCTTGAGCTCGATGACGACCCTCATTCCATCACGGTCTGATTCATCCCTGAGGTCGGAGATCCCTTCGATCTTCTTGTCTTTGACGAGATTGGCAATGGACTTTATCAGTTCTGCCTTGTTCACCATGTAGGGGATCTCATCCACAATAAGCCATTCTTTGTCGCTCTTCTGTACTTCAATGTGGGTCTGGGCACGTACGGAAAGAGTACCCCGTCCCGTAGTATAGGCCTGGACAATTCCTCCCCTGCCGTGGATGATCCCACCAGTGGGAAAATCCGGACCTGGGATATGTTCCAAAAGACCGAAATTATCAATCTCCGGATCATCGATGATTGCAATGGCACCGTTCACAACCTCAGTGAGATTATGGGGTGGGATCCGGGTTGCCATACCGACTGCTATTCCGGCGGACCCGTTCACCAGAAGATTGGGGAACTTCGAGGGGAGAACTAAGGGTTCCTGCAGTGAAGCGTCGTAATTGGGAGCGAAGTCCACGGTGTTCTTCTCGATGTCGGTTAGTATCTCCTCCGCAAGTTTCTGAAGACGGGATTCGGTGTAACGCATGGCTGCTGCACTATCACCATCCACAGATCCAAAATTCCCCTGACCGTCGATAAGCGGATTTCTCAGTGAAAAGTCCTGGGTCATCCTGACCATGGCATCATAGATGGCCTGGTCCCCGTGAGGATGGTACTTACCCATGACATCTCCAACGATCCTTGCTGATTTCCTGTAGGGTCGGTTTGAGGCCATTCCGGATTCGTACATCCCATAGAGGATACGCCGGTGAACCGGTTTGAGACCGTCCCTGACATCAGGGAGCGCTCTGCCGACGATCACGGACATGGCATAGTCCAGATAGGACTGCTTCATCTCATCTTCCACGTTCCGCTGGATCACCCTCCCCACATTCTCCGCTGGCTGGGTTTCAATGATTTCCGGTTCGTCATTGGTGTCGTCGGATGTGCTGTTTTCCTGGTTTTCGTCAGTGTTTTCTGGAGTCTCGGGATCCAATGGAATTCACCGTGCTTACCTAACCTATTGTGGTATATATTGGTTCCCGGTGTATAATTAATAGATTGAGTGTGAGCCTTGTTTGAGCAGGAAAAAATGTACTGCTGTTCCATTAGTTCGTGAGAGAATCAATTGGAAGATGGAATGGTGTGTTGAACGGGAAGTCGATATATCAGTGCATTCGGAATTAAAAGTAAAAGGTGAAATATCAGGTAAAGATTTCAGCGGAAAGCCGGGTCTCTGTTATCAGTCGCATCTCCGATTAAGAGAAATTGAAGCATGTGACTCGTTTGATTATCATTTTACATTGTGGGTTGCCTCATGAAAATGGACCTCAAAGATAGAACGATCATAAGCATGTTTGCAGTAGACCCGGATGCATCCCAGGATACAATTGCAAAAAAAAGCACCCTTCGGGTGCAATTTGAGCCTTCCGGCTCATTGACTTGA
>CAZTGJ010000337.1:0-3564 GCA_964613025.1 uncultured Thermoplasmata archaeon
ATATCACCCCAGTGTCCACCTATTGTAATCTTGCAGTGCTTCTACAACCTAAGTTAATGATCTGACATATAAACAGGTAAATTATTTTGTCAGGGTGTTTATATACTCAGCCCGAGTCTTCCATATTTGGAGCGCATCCAATAATTATTGTGTGAATCCTCCGGCAAAAGGATTTTGACAATTTATTTTATCTGGATGCCTTCATTTCTTTTTATCCCAAATATGACTTTATTTGATATAGCAATAGTGAAAGCAGCAAATCTCAAACCAAACAGACGTAACTTCGAGCGGCGGCAGCTTCCCGGTTCCCCTCTCTTGGCGCTCTCCTCAATTGTACGGACTCTCATCCCTTAACGAAACGAACGACATGTATACAGGAGGGGGGGTGGGGAGAGAAGGAGGTGGGGGGGAAAGAAAAAAGAGGGGGAGTGATGTGAACCAAAAATAATATTTCCTCGACAAATTAGCATCGTTTTTATATACAAAAACTGCATTTCTTCCACCATGGGACATGCCAAATACCTGAGCGCACTTCTCCTGATACTTCTGCTCATTCCCGTCGTGGGGGCCGAGGACGAAGAGGTTCAGGCCTATATCTCCCATCCCGGGAACATACCGCAGTTTGCAAACTTTTCCACACCGCAGATGGTACCCGGGGACACCGGTGAACTGAAGCTGTCAATTACGAACCGGTACTATGCAGATATGACGAACATCACGCTGACCGTGGAGATCTACCGGTATGCGAACATTCATGAGAGCAAGGAGTTGGACCGGGTTGATAAAGTTCCTAAATTCGTCAGCTCGGGCGAACAGACCACCTACATTGAATGGAACAGGATCGAGCCAGATCAAAAGGTGTCCAATGCGGTCTTCAAGATACGATCCCGGGAAAGCACGGAACAGGGTACCTATTTTGTGAGATTTCAGTTGAATTTCGACTACAACGGATCAAGCTATGTCATGAGATCCCGTGGTCACTTCTCCAACGAGCTGTGGGACGATGCCACCACCAATACCACAAACGATAATCCTGGAAATATCAACATCACCAAACTGGGAGTGGACGGGATCATACCCGATACCACCTTCGGAGTAAAGAAACCATGGCCTATCTGGCCGCTCTATGCCCTTGGATCACTCACCTTTTTATTCGCTGCCCTGGCGATCCTTACCTATATGTACGAAGAGAACACCAATCCCAAGTTCACACGTTGGGTGCATAAGGAGCAGAGGAAGCTCGGGGAATACCGGTCAATGATGATCCATGAAATGAAGAAGTTCGAGAGAAAAAAGTAAGGATCTCTTTTCGGATCGAACGTGAAAACAGATGTTTGAATAAATCATTGAATGAAGAGATGCATCATTGAATATGTGAAAAAGAATTTGGAGTGAATGGGATGGGAAAGATATTCGGAAGATCAAAGGTCGGAAAGAACTGCTATATCGCCGAGAATGTAATCATCGGACATCCGGGTAAGGACGAAAAGAACCTGCTTCTCGAGGGGAGGGAAAGGGAAGTGGAGGGGGCAACCATCGGAGATGGATGCATTCTCAGGGATCATGGGATCATCTATTCCACGGCAATACTTGGAGATCGGGTGCAGACCGGGCATCACTATCTCGTGCGGGAAGGAACTACTATCGGAGAGGGATCTCTCGTGGGTACCGGGGTCACTATCGATGACAACTGCACCATCGGTAACAATGTAAGCATTCAGACCGGAGTATACATTCCAACGGGAAGCATCATAGAGGACAATGTTTTTCTCGGTCCCAGAGCAGTCCTGACCAATGACAAGTACATGGGACGAACCGATGCATGGTTCGAACCCGTCACTATAAGACAAGGAGCACGGCTTGGGGCGAACTGCGTGGTCCTTCCCGGCGTGACCGTTGGCGAGGATTCGGTCGTTGGGTCCGGTGCCGTCGTCACCAAAGATGTACCTGCTCATGCGGTGGTTGTGGGGAATCCCGCAAAGATCATCGGTGAGGTTCCGCAGGAGCACAGGCTCGTCGTGGATACTGAATAGTTGAGGAGAGAGGAAAGCATAACGTACTGAATGGAGTAATGAGAAGAGAGAGGAGAAGTAAAGTGAAAGGAGAAAAAGAACATGAACATATCCATTGCAAAACCAATAATGCAGCAGGATGAGAAGGATGCGGTCTGGAAGGTCATGGAATCGGGCGCCCTGGCCCAGGGGAATACCGTTGCCGAATTCGAGAAGCGGTTCTCGGATTTCATCGGAGTAAAACACAGCATCGCAACCTCCAACGGAACCACAGCCCTTCATATCGGGATGCTGTCCATGGGCATCCGTCCCGGTGACGAGGTCATCACCTCTCCCTTTTCCTTCATGGCATCCGCCACCTCGATCATATTTACCGGGGCAAAACCGGTGTTCGCAGATATCGATCCCGAGAACTGGAACATCGACCCCGAATCGGTCAGAAAAGAGGTCACCCCGAAGACAAAAGCAATTATGCCGGTCCAGCTCTACGGTCAGAGCGCGGATATGGATCCGCTCCGCGAGATCGCGGAAGAGCATGACCTGAAGATCATCGAGGATGCATGTCAGGCCCATGGCGCCGAATACAAAGGAAAGCGGGTTGGCGGCCTCGGGGACTGTGGTGCTTTCAGCTTCTACCCCACCAAGAACATGACCACGGGCGAGGGAGGGATGGTCACCACCGACTCCGATGTGATCGCTGAGGAGGCACGACTCCTCCGGAATCACGGTCAGACCTCACGATACGAGCATGCCATTGTAGGGTACAACTTCCGGATGACCAATATCCATGCGGCGATCGGCGTTGTCCAGTTGGGAAAACTTCCCGGATTCAACAAAAAGCGGCAGGAGAATGCTGCATTCTTCACTGAGCAGTTGAAGGATGTTCCCGGAATTCAGACCCCAATTGTCGGTCCGGACCGGGTGCATGTATTCCATCAGTACACCCTGAAAGCTGAGAAGCGGGATGATCTCAGAGAATTCCTTACATCCAAAGGGATTTCCACAGGGGTGTATTATCCCGATGTTCTCTACAACTATAGTGCAATAAAACCCTATTTCAGCGGAGTCAAAGAAGTTGCTGAACACGCTACCACCGAGGTCATCTCACTGCCAATTCATCCGTACCTGGAGCAGAGTGAACTTGAGTACATCGTAGACAGAATCAAAGAGTGGTCGGTAAAAACGCTCTAGTGGAAATCATTCAATACTCCTGTGCCCAACTGATTTCCAACCATCGTCTACACCCGCCCCCTACCCAAATTCCCTTCACAAATTCCACCTCCCCATCCCAATACACTTCCCCCTCCTTCCCTCTCCTCTTCCCCCTACCCTGCCCAAGATTGCAAACTATAAATACGAGCATAGTTACCACTCTTTGATCATGATGAAGAAGTTCGATATCAGGCCATGGTTGATCCTACTCTTCACTGTCTGGGGGGTTGTCTCCCTGATCTCCTTTACTGTGGGGAACGTGGAGGCACGGTTTGCACTTCTGATTGGATTTTTCATAGTACATAAAGTATGAAATAATTCGGAAAAGGGAGGGGTAGCC
>CAZTGJ010000338.1:0-3561 GCA_964613025.1 uncultured Thermoplasmata archaeon
CCATATCACCCCAGTGTCCACCTATTGTAATCTTGCAGTGCTTCTACAACCTATTATTGATCTGCTTAATATCAATTTCTTTTCTCGGCCTAAGGATAGGTTTCCCTGATTTCGTGCCATGATCACTTGTAAATCACTTTCCATCTGCCCACCCAGCCCACAATACTTTCTCCCAGACATCAGTGCTCCGCACTTCTGCCATCTCCACCCACCCCCACCTGACCTCCCAGATCCAATTAGTAATCCCACGCCGTCATTTCATTCAATTTCGTCGCCTCCCACCCTCTCCCACCGCCACACCCCTTATCAAATCGATACGATCTGTGATGATTATCAAAACTACTGACTACAACTAACCGATCCAAACGAAAAAACGTACCCGACCGTGGGGGGGGCGGGGGAAGAGGATGTAAATTCAAATCCCTAAAAAATACGAAATTTTATATATTTTTTGATGAGTGCCATCTCCATTATCGGATCAACTATACTAGGAGGCCATCTATGCCTGACATAGAATCTGAAGATTACAAGAAAAAACACCTCATGGAACAGGAACGTCTTGCCAAACTCTGGGATGCCTATCAGATACAGGAAAAGGCACTGAAGGAAGCAACCGATAGCCTCAGAAAGAGCGAAACCGACCTGGAGCTGAAGGAGAAGGAGATCGAATCCCTGAACGAGATGGTTGAGAAGAGGGACAAACAGCTCAGGGAAATGGAGCGGGAAGTTACCAATCTCCAGAAGATCACAGCCGATTACAAACCCAAGCTCGAAAATTGTCAGGTTGCCCTCAAAAAGGAAAAGGACAAACTGGCCAAACTCTATGACGTGGCCCAGGAACTCGATGAGGAGCTCCAGGTAAAGAACCGGGCACTTGAGCAGCGGGATGGCTGGTTCCTCGAGCACTTCAGCTTCTTCGAGAATGTCGGGGATGTCCTGAAGAAATGGAAGGATGTGGCAGAAGCCCGACTCATGAAGGAGGAAATGGTCAAGCGGATGGCAGGAGGAAAGGAACCCACCGACCTGAAGAAAGAAGGGATCCTTGCGGAACTCGGTTCCCTTGAATCCGTTGATGATGACACAGCGGTCCTGCTCTATGATTCCGGATTCACAAGCCTGGAAGCCCTCAGAAAGGCACGTTCCTTCGAACTTGTGGCCATTCAGGGGATCAGCCCCACCAAGGCCAACGAGATCTTCCAGGAAATGAAGAAGTTCTAGGACTTCTTCCTCATTTTTCTTTTCATTTCTTTTCGTTTCATTTTTTTCTCATTTTCATACAGGCAGGGAATCGTATGGCCAGAATGTACTGCACCGAAATCATGCAATCAACTGTGGAACAGGCTGAAGTAGGAGGGTGGATCCATGATATCAGGAATCTCGGAGGGATCGCATTCGTTCTGCTTCGGGACAGGACCGGTATCCTGCAGCTCACCTTCCTTAAAAAACAGGATAAGGACCTCTTCAAGAGGGTTACGTCCCTGAACAGGGAAAGCGTGATCCGTGCCAGCGGTCCTGTCCAGAGGAACGAGAAAGTGATGAACGGCTTCGAGATCCTGCCCGATACTGTGGAATTTCTATCCGAGGCAGAGGTCCCTCTACCACTGGGAGTTGCAGATCAGATCGATTCCGAACTTGACACCAGGCTTGACAACCGATTTCTTGATCTCAGAAAGAAGGAGATCCAGGATATTTTCAAAGTTCGGGCGCTCCTCCTCAGATCCACAAGGACCACCCTGGAGGGGCTTGGTTTCCTGGAGACCCACACCCCGAAGATCGTTGCTGCGGCCACCGAGGGTGGGACCGAGCTCTTCCCGGTCAAATACTTCAAGCAGGACGCCTATCTCAACCAATCGCCCCAACTGTACAAACAGATCCTCATGGGCACGGGTTTCGACAAGATTTACGAGATAGGACCCGCCTTCAGAGCCGAAGAGCACGATACAGTCCGCCATCTCAACGAGTTCACGTCCATTGATATCGAGGTTGCCTTCTCCACTGACACACATGTCATGGACCTTCTCGAGAAGGTGATCCTGGACGGCTATGAAACGATCAAACAGGATGCTCCCGAGTTCATGGAGAGCGAGCATCTCAGGATCCCGGAATCGGTAGAGGCATTCCCGAAGATCAATTACACGGAATGTGTCGATCTGGTCAACAGCAAGGGAATGGAACTGAAATGGGGAGATGATCTTTCCATGGAGGCCACCAGGATCATCGCCAAGGATGTCCCGGACTTCTACTTCATCACCGACTGGCCTGACGAGATCAAACCCTTCTATGCACAGCCGGAAAGTGAGCCGGATGAGCAGGGACGGCTGACCTGCCGTGGTTTCGACCTCATGTACCGGGAAAAGGAGCTTACTTCAGGAGCACAGAGGGTTCACGATTACGAACTTCTCAAGCAAAGAATAACAGCCAAGGGACTGGATCCGGAAGGATTCGAGTTCTATCTCAAGGCCTTCAGGTATGGAATGCCGCCCCATGCCGGATGGGGGCTTGGGGCAGAGCGCTGGGTCATGACCGTTGCCGGGCTGGATAACATCAGGGAAGCGGTCCTGTTCCCACGGGATATGTATCGGTTAGTGCCGTGATGGTCCAAACTGATCGTATCAGCTTCCCCATGGACCCGCATCGACTGCAAACGTGATCGAGTGGTATTATTCCGATAAAGAATCTCTTTTCCCTGATCCCTCTTCCCCCCGTTCGTAATCATTCTCCCCGGCACCTTCACTCTCCGAATCCATGGGTTCTTTTATTCCCTCCGGATTCCTCACCTCGGCATTCGGTTTCACACCCACTTCTTCTCCCCCCCACTTCCCCCTCATAATCATCGTTTGGTTCATGCCCTCCTTTTTCCGGATCCATAGTTTCAGATTTCCTTACTTCCGTTCGTTTTTGGTGGTGGGGGGGCGGAGGCTTCCGTGAACTGACGATCTTCATCCATTCTGAATAATCACTTTCCTTTCCCCAAGTCACTATGCCATAGGCCACGAGACAGCAGATGACGAGAACCAGGCCGATGATCCAGAGCATCCCCTCCCATCCTGCCACAGAATCCCACCAGTGGGGGTTATTGACCGAATACTCCAGAGAGTATTCCACCCCTCCATTAGGTTCCGCATCCGAGGTTCTTACATTGTCCTGATTATCGACGATCAGGTAGAAGGTATTATGGGTTTCTACATGATATCTGTCATTAATCCGGTGAACATCCTCCGCGCTGAAAACCGGTGTAAACTCCTTCCCATCCCGATAATCGGTAAGCTCAGCTACGGAGAGGATGTAAATATCGACGGCGTTCCCTTCGGTCACCCAAAAATCGAACTCCACATACTCGTTATTGATCGTGTACAAACGATAGTGATCAGTTTCATTCTCAGCTATATTCACATTATTAAAGCTGCCACTATATTTCTCGGGAGTGGATGATGAAGGAAGAATCAGAAAGAGGAATCCAATGAAAAGGATAGCTATTACTACGATTCCCACCAGCTTTTTCTCCGAACTTAGGTTGTAGAAGCACTGCAAGATTACAATAGGTGGACACTGGGGTGATAT